>NZ_JBXWRY010000017.1:0-80467 GCF_059613135.1 Ruegeria sp. BHSB196 | reverse complement strand
GAACTCATCCTGAAACTGCCCGGCGTTTTTCATCCCACATCAGAAATCTCATTCTGGGCGGTCGCCGTCGTTGCGCTGATCCTGACACAGGTGCAGGCGGTGCTGTCATTCGGGCACATCTTGGTCCCAGGCCTACCGATCCGCGCCAACATCTTGCACTTACTGGTCGTTCGCGAATTGGTGGGATGGGGCCACAGGACTCATCAGAAGCCATACATGCCTGTTGCCAACTATCTTTATACTTTGCGGATTGCCATGATCGACTTGGTCATGAGTGCAAACCGCTCTTTTTCGATGCGCGCATCTGGGAAGAGTTTGCGCATTATACCTTTTGAAATAATCTTGATGTAATCGCCACGTCCCATTGCACGCTCAAAATCGACCTTCGGCATGTACCCAAGCGACGTTTTTTGGAAGAGGCCTACACGGAGCGGACCAGGCAGCCAATGAATAAAAGGTCGGCCATAATGCGGATCGATGGGAAACCAGAAATTGGGTGTCTGAACAAAATACGCCCGACCGACACGCCGGACCTCGTTGGCAAAGCAGATCATGTTCGCATAGGATCCGACATGTTCCACGACTGAATTCGAGTGAACCAGGTCGAACGACCCGTCTTCAAACTCCGGCATGTTGCACGCATTTCCCGTCGCGCACTCGACCAGCAAGCCGTCGACTGAATTATCAAACTGCGCCAGATCCTTTTCAAAATTCAGTACTGTGACAGACACTCTACTACGCAGATCCTTTGGGAGAAGCTTCCAATAGCGCGCGCGCCCACCCGCATCCAAAATCTTTATGCTTTTTTGATCCGCAAGAAGTTCGCGTATGAGAAGCTCTACATGGGCGAAACGCTTACTGCGAAAACGCTGTTGTGCGGAAAGGAACAATTGGCTCTTTTTCACCTAACTCTCCTAAATAATCGCTTTGGTTTCGGTTAGAGGAACAACTTTGCAACCGCAACCGTGAAATAATCTTAGCTGCCATGAGGCGCTGCACTACGAAAGTCCTGATGTCAAAGTCATTTTGTTGGTCCGAAACCTCGTTACTTGGTATTGCTGTCGAATGAAATGTTTCTGTCGGTGGCTGCCGAACAGGAAACACCCCTACTTTGGACGACCAAGGGGCTCTACCCCGCCTCGGGCCATCCAGCACGACGTCAATCACTTCGACGTTCTGATCCACCACCGGTTCCTGTTGCACTCTCAAAACTCCCCACCTAGCATCTCCTGCGATGGACCAGGACCGCCCTGGCGGTAAAAACATACTCATAGCGGCCGGAGGTTTAATTTATGCCGATTATCCGCATCGGACCCAATCTGGTCTATTTTGCCCATATCCCGAAATGTGCCGGCAGCTCGGTCGAGGACTACCTGCTGGACCGGTTCGGGCCTCTGGCCCTTCTGGACCGGAAATATCTGTCCGTGGACCCGGATCGGCGCTGGTCCAACACCTCGCCCCAGCATGTGGACTGGGCCGCGTTGACGCGGCTGTTCCCTGCGGATTTCTTCAGCGACATCTTCACTGTGGTGCGCCATCCGCTGGATCGAGCCGTCAGCGCCTACCGGTTCCAGTCCGAGGTCGAAGGAACCATCGCCCCGGGCACGAGTTTCGGCGATTGGCTGCGGGCCGAGGCCGATCTCTGGGTGACGGACCCGCACCGGCACGACAATCACAGCCGCCCCCAGGTCGATTTCCTGCCGCCTCCGGGCGGGCCGGACTGTGCCGTGTTCCATCTCGAACACGGGCTGGACGCCCTGATCCCCTATTTCGACGGGCTGGCTGGCACGATGGACAAGCCGCGCGCCATGGGACATGCCCTGCGTGCCGGTACGCCGAAAGGGGGCCGGTTTACACCGGACGAATCCGACCGCGCCCTCGTCGCCGAGATTTATGCCGCCGATTTCGAACGGTTCGGATACGTGCCGGACAGCCGGACGCCGCTGGCCTCCGCCCCCGAGCTGACCCCTGAATTTCTCGCGGAGAACGCGGCCGCGCATGCACGGTCGAAACGCCCGCTGCATCGGTTTGCCACCCGGATGCGCCGCCGGGTCCGCAAGTGGCAGGGCTGAGCCGACTGGCCGGGTCATGCGCTTAGGCGTTCCTGGCGCCAAGCCTGTTGAGCTTGCTTTTCAGAAGCTGCCACAGGTACCCGGGATTGTGCCGCAACCCGGTCAGATAGAAGCGGCGCGCCATTCTGGTCTTGCCGTGCCGTGCCAGGATACGGCCGATGCGCCACATCATCATGCCGTAGGCATCCGGATAACGCGCATAGGCATCGCGGTTGCGCTTCACGATCCGGATCAGGCCGATCGCCTTGGCGCGCTTCAGTTTCGAAATACCGTCCGGCGACGAAAACGCCATCACCACAGGTTCGGGATATTCCGCAATCTTCGTGTGCTGCGCCAGCGACGAGCTGAACGCCCAGTCGGCGTTCGAACGGGTCACGTCATCGAACCACAACGGTTCGGGATAGCAGTCGCGGCGGAACAGGGCATTCTGCAGGCTGATACGGTTTTCCATCAGGTATTTGCGGACCTGGTCCTCGTGCTGCTTCATGATGCGGTCCGGCGGAGGGCGCATCGAAACCAGCCCCACCCCGTAGGAACCGTCGGACCCGCTGCCGTAGAGCACCTTGGAATGGATGACCGCACCCACCTCGGGCGGGGCGGCTTCCAGCAGATCGATCTGCATCTGCAGCTTGCCGGGCAACCACAGGTCGTCACTGTCCTGAAAAGCGATGTAACGCCCCTGCGCTGCCGCCAAGCCGGTGTTGCGTGCCGCGGAGGCACCGCCGTTCTTTTTTCGCCGGATATAGCGGACCCGGGCATCATCGACTCCTTCGACGATCGGTTTCAGATCCTCGGTCGAGGCGTCATCGACGACGATCAGTTCCAGATCACGGTAGGATTGATTGAGAACGCTGCGCATCGAGTCTTCGAGACTACCGCTGCGATTATAAACCGGCAGAATAACCGATACGGTTGCACTCATAGACCGCTCCACTCAAAATATCTGCGGTGCAGCATAGCACGCGCCCTCTGCCTGCACCATCAACAACCCCCGCAGGGTTCCATATGCAAAACAATCCCGTGATTTGCCAAAAAATTCACAACGCACCGCTACAATGGCGCAATTTCCGATTGGATTGCTGGGTTTGTACTTCCTGACCCTGTAGCATCCGCGAAGGACCAGATACAGTCGAGATCATGCGCGACACGCTCCAGCTCAGCATTATCGTTCCACACCTCAATGCTCCGGAGGCATTGCGCGACTGCCTGGAGGCTCTGGCCCGGCAGACCGGGGACGGCGTGTCCTTCGAGGTCATCGTGGTCGACAACGGTTCGGCGGAGCCACCCGACGCGGTCTGTGACGCTTTTCCGTTTGTTCGCAGCACCCGCGAGCCCACCCCGGGCCCCGGCCCGGCCCGCAACCGCGGAGCCGCTCTCGCGCGGGCGGAACTGCTGGCTTTCATAGACTGCGACTGCATCGCCCAGCCCGGCTGGGTCAGAGGCATCGTCGATTATTTCGACGGCCACCCCGAGGTGGACGTGATCGGCGGCGCCGTCGGCATTTCCCGCGCCGATCCCGACACCGTCACGGCCATCGAAGCCTATGAAAGCGTTTACGGATACCGCATGCAGCTCTACATCACGCGGGACGGCTACGCCGCGACCTGCAACATGGGCGTGCGGCGCGCGGCGTTCCGGACGGTGGGCGATTTTGCCGGGATCACCATCGCCGAGGACATGGACTGGGGCCGCCGGGCCAGTGCGCTGGGTCTGAAGATCGGCTACGTGCCGCAGGTCGCGATCGAAACCCCGGCACGAGGGACGTTCAGCGAACTGAGCCGCAAATGGGACCGGCAGATCGGCCATGATTTCGCGGAGATATCGGGGTGGGACGGGCGCCTGCGCTGGGGCGCGCGTGCGCTGCTTCTGGCGGCCTCGCCCTTGGGAGAGGTTGTGCGCATCATGCGCTCCGACCGCATCTCGGGTTTGCGCGAACGGCTTCTGGCCTTCTGGTGCCTGACCCGCATCCGGCTGTTCAGGTGCCGCCGCATGCTCGGGTTGATGCTGGGCCGGGACGCCCACGCCGCCGCGGCGTGGCGACAGGGGAGTTGATCCGCATGCGCTCTGACCCCCGCCATGGTAAAACGGCTTGTCTCCCGACGCAGATGGAGTACAAATTCCCGCGTCGATTTATGTAAATCTATCAGTGCAAATACGGTAAAGAGCGCCATGACCAGAGAATCCATTTTCAACGATCTCAACGAAATTTTCGCCGACGTTCTCGATCTCGACGACCTGTCCCTGACGGATACGACCACCGCGGACGATATCGAGGAATGGGACAGTCTGAGCCATATCCGTCTCGTCGTGTCGATCGAGCAGCACTACGGTTTCAAATTTTCGACCGCCGAGATCGAGGCGCTCAAATCCGTTGGAGACCTCGTAAACTACATTCAAGAAAAAACGGAGTAACGGAGTGAATCATGGCCACCCTTTCCATCGAAGAGCTCCATTGGCTGCGCCCTGCGCCGCCCGATTTCCGCACCCTCCTGCGCTCGATTGACCCGAACACCGCGGCTGGAGATCTGGCCGTCCTGGCGAACCACGCGCTCGACCTGAACAAACTGACGCAGCTTGACCGGGCCCTGGGGCGACTGACGCCGGAACAGGTGCAGGACGCGCCCCTTTCGACGGTTCGCCTCGCCGTACTTGCGGATGCGACAACCGAGTACACTGCGCCCGCGATCCGCGCCAGCGCGCTGCGCCACGGCGTTCTTGCCACGCTCTATCTGCCGGACTACGGGCAGGCTACACAGGAGATCCTGAACCCGGATAGCGGTCTGGCCGCCTTTGATGCGGACATGGCCCTTCTCGCGCCGGACTATCGCAGCCTGGGGCTTGCATCGGTTCACATGGAAACCTCCCGGGCGGATCAGGCGGTTACCGACGCCTTGGCGCGTATGCGTAGCTTGCTCGAAGGGCTCAAGCGCACCGGTGTTGCCACGGTGATCCTGCAGACGCTTCCCATTCCCCCCGATCCCTGGTGCGGGCATTACGACCGGCGGGCGCCTGGCTCGGTCTCCGCGCAGATTGCGGCTTTCAATGACGGTCTGACCGTTCTCGCCGAGGAATATGCGGCCACTCTTTTAGACGTCGCATCTCTGGCCGACACGGTGGGCCGGGGGCGCTGGTTCGACCCTGCCTACTGGCACCGGGCCAAGATCCCGTTCTCGCTGGATTGCGTTCCGCTTTATGCCGATCATGTCGGGCGGCTTCTGGGGACGCTGCGCGGCAAGGCCCGCAAATGCCTGGTGCTGGATCTCGACAATACCTGCTGGGGCGGCGTGATCGGGGATGACGGTCTCGATGGCATCCGCATCGGCCAGGGCACGGCCGAAGGTGAAGCCTTTCTCGCGGTGCAGCGCTATGCGCTGGATCTCAAGGCGCGCGGCGTGGTTCTGGCCGTGTGCTCCAAGAACGAGGAAGACGCGGCGCGGCTGCCGTTCCAGAAACACCCCGACATGCTTTTGCGGGAAGAGGACATATCCGTCTTCATCGCAAACTGGACCGACAAGGCCAGCAACATCCGGCACATTGCCCGGTTGCTCAATATCGGCACCGATGCCCTGGCGTTTCTTGACGACAATCCGGCCGAGCGCGAGCGTGTCCGGCAGATGCTTCCCGAAGTCGCGGTGCCGGAACTGCCGGACGAGCCCGCCTTTTATCCCGCGGCGCTTGCGCAGGCCGGGTATTTCGAGACCACCGGCCTTTCGGCAGAAGACGCCCTGAGGGCGGAACAGTACCGTGCCAATGCCGCCCGCAGCGTGGCGATGGAGACCATAGGCGATTACGGGGAATATCTCAGATCGCTGGACATGGTGTGCGACGCCCGGGGTTTCGACGATCTCGGACGTACCCGGATTGCACAGCTGATCAACAAGTCCAACCAGTTCAACCTGACCACACGCCGCTACACCGAGGCCGATGTTGCGCGGATGCAGGACGATCCCTCCCTGTTCACGCTCCAGGTTCGACTGGCGGACAAGTTCGGGGACAACGGCATGATTTCCGTGCTGATTTTCCGCAAGGGGGGCGAGGAATGGGTGTGCGACACCTGGCTCATGAGCTGCCGGGTGCTGGGGCGCCGCGTCGATGAAGCCGCATTGTCGCTTGTCGCTACGGCGGCGCGCCAGGCTGGCGCCGCCCGTCTGAAGGGAGAATACATACCAACGGAAAAAAACCGGATGGTTGCCGATCATTTCAAAAAGATGGGGTTCACAAAATGCGCCGAGGAAGCCGACGGCCGCACGATCTGGCAGCTTGACCTGTCCAGCTATTCCCCCCCGTCGGACTTGCCCATGACATTGAACGGACCGCTTCCCGTCGCGGCCTGCTGAACATCCGGGATTATTCATGCCTGCACCCTCCCAACCCAAGCCGTCCCTCGAGGCGCTGGCCGTCGACTGGCCTGCAACCCATCGCGTCGTTGACGCCGTCCGTTCGGTGTGGCCGGAACATGAGCGTTACATCGGCAAGAGTTTCTCTGCGCGTGACACGAACATGATGCGCACCACCGAGACCCTGGCGGAAGCCGTTCTGCTGCTGGTGGGAGACCGGATGGACACCATCGCCAGACACTATCGCTGGACCTGTGACCGGCTGCGCGAGGAAGAGCTGTTCTTTCACCGCGAAGGCCGGTACCGGCTGTCGACCTTTGCCGAAGCCGATGCCGAGGTATATTCCGACGCCGCCTATATGGAAAAGTATATGGACGGGCTGCTGTTCAGCCAGGTTCTGTGGTTCAATCACGCGGCAAGCTGCCATTTCTTTCTGTCCGAAGTTTCACGCCTTCTGGCGCCGGGAGGGCATCTGCTGGAAATCGGACCGGGCCACGGGTTGATGATGTCCCTGGCGCTGCGCGATTTCGGTCTCGCCAGTGCCACGGCTTGGGATCTGTCCGAAGTTTCGCTGGATCAGACCCGCACCGCGCTGGCCAAACTCGGCCATGACGGATGCCACTTTGCCGTTCAGAACGTGATGGATACGCCGGCGGATACCACACCGGCCGACCTGGTGGTGTTGTCCGAAGTTCTGGAACATCTCGAAGACCCGAAGTCCGTCATGCGCCGGCTGAAGGGGCTGGTCCGCCCCGAAACCGGCCGCGTCTTCATCAACGTCCCGATCAACAGTCCCTCGCCCGACCATCTCTACCTGATGGAAACCCCGCAGGATGCGAGGGCGCTGCTCGAAGACACAGGGTTTGAAATTCTGAGTGAAGGGTTCTTTGCCACCCAGGGTACCGCATTGGACCGGGCCCTGCGCAACAGGATATCCGTTTCCGCCTGCATGATCGCCCGGCCGGTCTGATCGCATCCGTTCATGCTGTTCAATTCCCTTCCCTTTGTTTTCGTGTTCCTGCCGCTGACGCTGGCGGGCTACTACCTGTTGATCCGGATGGGGCTGAAACAGTGGATCTTCCTGTTTCTGGTCATCGCCTCGCTGATCTTCTACGCGGTCTGGAATCCGCCCTACGTCCTGCTGCTGATCCTGTCCGTGCTGGGCAATTTCGCCATGGGGCAGTGGATCGAGCGGGCGCGGAATAAGAAGCGCGGAGCCGGATGGGTGCTGGCCCTGGGCGTGCTCGGCAACCTGCTGGTGTTGGGCTGGTTCAAATACGCCAATTTCTTCGTCAACAACATGAACATGCTGGGCGCGGATCTGCATCTGGAACGGATCATCCTGCCGCTCGCGATTTCGTTCTACACCTTTCAGCAGATCGCCTTTCTGGTGGATGTGGCACGGGGCGAGGTCCGCACCGGCGGGGTCTGGCGCTATGCCACCTTCGTGATCTTCTTTCCGCAGCTCATCGCCGGCCCGATCGTGCACTACAAGGAGATGATGCCGCAGTTCTTCGGACGCAATCCGGGGCGCTTCGTGACTGCAAACATGACGGTTGGTCTGGTAATCTTTGCGATCGGGCTGTTCAAGAAAACCGTGATCGCCGACAGCGCCGCACTTTATGCCACACCGGTTTTCGAAGCGGCGCAGGCGGGCAACCCGATCGGCCTGCTGGCCGGATGGAAGGCGGCACTGGCCTATACGGTGCAACTCTATTTCGACTTTTCGGGATATTCCGACATGGCCATCGGCCTGGCCCGGATGTTCGGCATCAAGCTGCCGGTGAACTTCCACTCGCCGCTGCGGGCCGCTTCGATCATCGAATACTGGCGGCGCTGGCATATCACCTTGCAGCAGTTCATCGTGTCCTACATGTACCAGCCGCTGGTCCTGCCCCTGTCACGGCTGGCGGCGCAATGGCGGCTGGGCAAATGGGCGTCTTTTACCGTGACGGTGGCCGCCCCCACGGTGGTGCTGTTCGTGGTGATCGGCCTCTGGCACGGGGCCGCCTGGACCTTTGTGCTGTTCGGCCTGATGCACGGCACCTATCTGGCGACCAACGAATTCTGGCGCGCTCTGCGGCGCAAGGCCCGCCGCAAGAGCGGCGTTCCCGGCTCCAGCATGGCGCTCTATCACGCCATCACACTGATTGCGGTGATCTTTGCCAACGTGATGTTCCGGGCCGACAGCCCGGCCGCAGCGGTCGCCATCTGGCAAGGCATGATCCGCCTGGACGAAATCGCAGGACTGCCTGCGATCCTTCCGGCCAGCCCCGAGGAGTTGCTGATCGAACCGGCCTTCTTCCTGCTGGGGGCCGCAGCGCTGATCTTTCTGTGCCCCAACACCCAGCAGATCATGGGCCGGTATTCGCCGATCCTGCACTGGAAACGCTGGCGCGACCGGGCGCCGGCTCTCCTGCACCTGTGCTGGCGGCCGACCTGGCCCTGGATGATCTGGAGCGGTGTCGTGCTTTTTCTGGGACTTGCCTTCATTCTGCGGGGGCAATCCGAGTTCATCTATTTCAATTTCTAGGACGCACCGATGAGCAGACCTCTCCGCTTGCGCACCTTTCTGACCGGCCTCGGGCTGACGGTCGTCGCCTGTATCATCGGAACCTTTCTGCTGCCGCACGACCCCTATTTCCGTTATCAGGCCATGAGCGGCACGATCTTCGAACGCGCCCGCTGGATCTATGAGCGAATCCATTTCGACGAGACCCCCGTCGATATCGCCTTTCTGGGCTCCTCGCGCACCGCACGTGGCGTGATCTCGCCGGATCTGGAGGCGCAGCTGGCCAAGCGCGGCATCGACGCGCGCATCGCCAATTTTTCGCTGCCCGCGTCCGGGTTCGATGTCCGGCTGCCGATCGTACGTGAGCTGCTGTCCGAGCATGATCCCGATCTGATCGTCATATCCGTGGTCGAGCAGTTTCCCCGTGACGGCCATCAGGCCTTTGGCGATCTGGCCGGAGTCGGCGAGGTGCTGAAAAGCCCATGGATCGTCAACAGGAACTTGCCGCTGACGCTGGCGCGCCTGCCGATCCGGCAGATTCAGCTGGCAACGGCCAACCTGTTGCCCGGGGCGTTCGGCTACCAGGCCGAGTTCAACCCCGCCACCTATGCCGGAACGACGATCGACCCACGGATCTTCAACCCCGGAAACAAGTCCGGCCCGAATACCGCCGCTGATATCGCGGCGCTGGAACGTGAATCCCGCTTCCGCCGCCGCAACCTGACCCGCCCGATCCTGCCTGACTCCCTGAGCTGGCTCGAATTCGGAATTCCCCGCACCTATATTCGCCGGATTGCCGAACTGGCCGAGGCGGAAGGCGTGCAGCTCGCCTTCCTCTACCTGCCCTTCTATGGCGGCTATGCGGAGCCGTTCGAGCGTGCCTGGCTCGAACAATACGGGCCGGTTCTGTCAGCGGATTTCCTGCTGTCTGACCCAAATCTCTATAACGACGTTGCCCATGTTTCCGAAACCGGGGCAAAACGGGTGACGGATTGGCTGGCAGAGGCGCTGCCCCCGATGCTCGAACCTTCCGCCGGATCCTGATACGAAGTGTGCGTATGACGATATTGCAAAACTCGCTCCGCCTGCACCACGTCGGAATCGTCCAGCCCGACATGGACAGCGCCGAAAACTTCATGGCGTTGTTCGGCCATACCGAGGACTATCGCGGCTATGTCGACGAATTCCAGTGTTGGTGCCTGTTCTGTCACGCCGCGGATGGCCAGCCGGCCATCGAACTGGTGATCCCCACCGGCGGATCGCTCGCCCGCTTTAATCGCGGGGCGGGGGGGCTGCATCATTACGCATTCGAAACCCCCGACATTCTTGCCCTGCAGCAAGAGATGGCGGCACGCGACGTCACCATGTTGCAGGAAAAGCCCGTAAAGGGAGCCGGAAACTTCCTGTGCAATTTCATCAATCCTGTCGCCACGCGGGGGGTTCTGGTGGAATATGTGCAACCGCTTGGGCCCCAGGGCACCAGCTGAGATTCAGCAATTCCGGAAGATCAAGCCGGACTTGTCTTGCATGGATGCCACGTCCAAGTCTTCATCCATGCGGCCTGGAACGGTCCGGTCGAGCGCGGAATGTTTCTGCCGAAACTGCCGGATCAGTATCCGAACTTTCGCAGAACCGGGCCGAGCTCACGTTCTATGTAAGCGATGTGGTCGGGCTCCAGCTCGTTCCGCCATTGCCCGGACTTGCCGCTGCGCAAATGGCTTTTCTGTGCCGTGTTGCCCATTTTCTTGCCAGCCCGGCTTTTGGCTTCGAACGTCTGCATGAGTTCAACGGCAAGTTCCAGATTTCCGCCGTCGAGCCCCAGATGGGCAAAGATCTCCCGGTAGAGCTGATTTCGGTTCGGTCCCATCAAGTCTTCGAATGAAACCTCCAGAATGTCGGGATCGCCCGTATCCCAGTTCAGCAGGGTTTCCCTGTAGAAGAAAATGAAGTGATCGATCTCCAGGAACAGCCCGTCATACTTGCTCGCCGCGTTCAATTTGCTCTGATAGGTGTGGCCGTTCTCGTCCGGACGATGAACCCAGGCTTCATGGGTCCATTTATGATAATGGTAGCCCGACACGATCATGTCGCGCGGGTCGCGCATGATGTGAACCCCGCGGTAGGGAGACAGGCGGGGCAGGTCGAGTTTTCCGTGCATGGACAGGACCAGGCGGGAATGCGGATCCGGGTGCTCGATATGAACTCTCTGATAGGGAAGACCCAAACCATAGCCCAGCAAACGCAATACCGCCGTGAAGTAGGTCGTCATCACCTTGTGATGCGTGGCCACGAACAGGACAGGCATTTCATCCGGCAGGCCGGGGCTGTTCAACCGGTTGAAAGACAATCGGGAAAGCAGGCCCCAGAACCGGGGATTGACCAGAAGGCCACGGTTCTTCCGGATGAAGTTGGGAACCTCGCGCCGCAGCCAATCCACCCGGGATCGGCGCACCGGCGGGCCGAACCCGGCGGCCGTTTTGATCTCCCTGTCCTGAGGATTGTTCTGCAAATCGCCTATCCGAAAATAAATGTCCTGCCTTACCGACCGATAATACCCTAACCCAACCGAACGTATAGTGATTTTGTGCTGACCGCCTGAGATCCGACTTGCCGCCAACCTTCTGGAGAAGGTGCCGGTGGCGTTGCGCTGCAACCCGGTTTTCCGGCCGCCTGCCGCCGGGGCTATGGACTGTGTGCTCGCGCTGGGTCAGCGCGTGCCCGGCAGGTATTAGGCCTGGTCCGAACGCCGCTTTGAAATTGGGGCTGCGCCTGATCGAACGGCGTTCCGCTCAGACGACGAGGTCCGCCGGGACGTATCTCCGGCGGACCTCTTTGCTAAGACGTAGCGCGTGTGGCCTGTGTGTCAGACAAGCAGGTCGATGGTTTCGACTGACAAGGCCTGATCGAGGATCACGACATCCGAAATCGTGCCGTCGAATGCATTGGAAGTTCTGTCGCCCCCGTCGGTGCTGCTCCACCCGAGGCCACCGATCTGCAGGTTCTGCTGGTTCACGCTCAGATCGAAGTCGAACGCCTTGGTGCCGATCAGTTCGCCGTTCACCGCCAGGCCGATCTCACCGTCGCCGAACCAGGTCTGGACGTCGTAGTCTTTGTTCGCCTCGACGTTCTCGACGGCGAAGACCGCATCGCTGTCTTCATCCTGGAAGCGGATGATCAGATCGTCCCCCTGCAGCCGGATCGAGACATGGTTGCCACCGCCTTCATAGTGACTGGCATCCTTGGAGACCAGACCCTGACGGCCATTCAGATCGTCGGCGTTGAAGGTGAAGGCGATCGTGCCTTCCGCCAGTTCGAGATCCGTGTCGTGATCGAGGTTGACGATGCTGCTCTTGCCGCCGTTGAATTCGGCCTGGGTAAGCTCGAAGACGATGTTGGCATCGCCGGTATCGACGTGGGCATCTGGGGTCTCCGGCTGCGCCACAGGCGTTTCCGGCTGCGGTTCGGGCGTTTCCGGCAGAGGCTGTGCGTCGTAGATCAGCTCCTGCATCTGTTGCGGACCCCATTTTCCCTCCACGATGGCGACATCCGAAATCGCGCCGTCGAACACGTTCTTGTAGCCGGCCTGGCCAGACTTGCTCGCCCAGCCGAGAGCGCCGACCTGCAGATGCTCCACATTACCATCCCAGGACATCGCGGAATCTCCGGACCAGACCTGCTGACCGTCCAGCCAGATCGCCACCTCGTTGTCGCCGAAGGTAATCTGGAGGTCATAGTCCTTGTTGGCCTGAATCCCCTTGATCCGGGCAATCGCGTCTCCGGAACCGTCCTGGAAGCGCACGATCAGGGTGCCGCTCTCGATGTAGGCGGCCAAGTGGTTACCGCCACCGTCGTAATGGCTGGCATCCTTGGAGAGCAGACCCTGACGACCCGATACGGTATCGGCATTGAAGCTGAGCGAGATGGTCCCGGTTTTCAGCGCCAGGTCACCGTCATGGGCGACTTCGATCACGTCGGAGGCCCTGCTGATGTCCTGTGTCCCGATCATGCTGAAGGCGGCGCCATCGATCTGATCCAGAACAATCTGGCTCTGATTGGCACTGTCGCCAGCATCGTTGTTGGTGTCCTGCCCCGTGTCGTCGCCGGCGTTCGAATCGGGCACCGCCGGTTCCGGATTGGACGGGGCGGGCTCATACGGTTTGGGCGTATAGGGCGTGCCGTCGAGCAACTCGTTCAGCCGGTCGATCGCCCCATAGGTCTCGGCCAGGCTGCCTTCGACCGGGCGCAGATCCTCAAGCGTGACGCCCTTGGATGTATGCGCGTTCACGAACAGATCCGAGAAGTGATAATCCTCGCCGGGTTCCTTGTGCTGGGTGACGATGTTCTTGCCCGAAAGTTCACCGTTTTTAAGCGAATGGATATTGTATTCCACCGTCGCGCTGCTAGGTGCTTTGATCGCCGTTACCGGACGTTCGTCACTCAGCGCGTTGACCAGCGTGTTGTAGCGGATGGTGATGTTGCTGCCACCCTCATGGATCGAGATGCCGTTGGCCATCTGCGTATAGATGATGTTGTTCTCGATCAGCAGGTTGTTGTGGCCGCCCTGGCCGCCAAAGAAGATGCCCTGCATGTCGAACCGGTTCTGCAGCAGCAGCACGTTGCCGGTGATCTCCAGATGGCTCGACGGCGCCCCCTGGAACTGCATGAAGTCAGCATGGGTATCTTCGTAGGGATAGAAATGGGTCGGGCCGGTGTTATTCGTGATCACACCATGCTGGACCCCGGCAAATTTGAACGCGTCCGAGCCGAGATTGTTGAATGTGTTCTCGCTCAGTTCGAACTCTTTCGTGCCGTAATTGCCGATCCCAACCGCCACGTGGTGGATGTCGTTGTTTATGGCCCGGATATGGTGGCTGCTGTCGCGCACCTCGATGCCGAAATTGACATCGAAGACCGGCGTGCCCGGCTGCGTGATCGGCCCGTTGATCTCGGAGTTGAGGATGTCGATGTGATGGCTGTTGTTGATACCGATCGCCTCGCCATCGCTGGGCGAGTTCACATGGATATTGTCCAGCCGCAGATAGCTGGCATTCTCCATGCCGATCCCCGAGAACGTGGCGCCCTGATTGCCGTCGGCCGAGGTGATCGTGACATAATTGTTGAAGTTCAGATTGCTCAGGTCCACTTCCCCGTAATTGCCGGATTCCAGCAGGATCGTGTCGCCCCCCGACGCCTTGGACAGCGCCGAAAGCAATTCTGATCGGTTCGATACGTAAATTTCTGACATGGCAGTTTCTCGTCTTCCTGATCTGGGCTGCCATCGTCTAAGCGAGGAAACCTGAGCGTGAGTGGTATGCGCAGGCGGGTTTATCCTCGCAGCTTCAGGCTGCCTGTAATACTTCCGCACATCGGTTCAGTCACACAGAAACACGCCCATAGACACGCAACGCAGATGGGCAAAACAACACTCAGTAAGTTGGTAAGATGATCGGAGCCCCAGTCGTTCTCTGTTCGATTTCGGTCCCTTTGATACTACTCACCCCAATGCTCATTGGTCGCATATCAATTGGGCTAAACTGCGGCAATTCCGGTCCTATTTGGTGCAAGATTTTAGGCGGCGAGTTGCCTACAGGCCTATTGATAAGAGAGTTTTTCCGCCGTCGTGACGATGAACTCTGTCTGCGCCCCGGCCAATTTCGATGCCTTTTTTGGCCCTGTCTGATGACACCGTGCAGAGTAACGCTAGGGAAACCTGAGCGCGCTCGCCAGCGGCGGCGCAGATGCCGAATCCGGCGTCAGCCTTCCTCCGGCAGCGCGATGCGGCGGCCGGGCGGCACCAGGGCGTTGATCCGGCGGACATGCTCGGGCAGGCAGCGGGTCAGGAAGTCGTGGCGTTCGATCACCGAGCGCCGGGCCGCGGGGCCCAGATGGGCGTATGCGCCCGGATCGGCCAGAACGTCGATGACCTGGTCGGCCAACGCCTCCGCATCGAAGAAATCGACCAGCATCCCGGTTTCGCCGTGGCGGACCGCCTCGCGCACCGGGGCCACGTCCGAGGCCACCACCGTGGCCTGCATCGCCATCGCCTCCAAAAGCGACCAGCTGAGCACGAAGGGCATGGTGAGATAGATGTGGCAGCGCGAAAGCTGCACGATCCGGCAGAACTGCGCATAGGGAACCTGGCCCGGGAAATGGGTGCGGCTCCAGTCGATGTCGTCTTTCAGCTCGGCCTCCATCTCGGCGCGCAGGCCGCCGGGATGGCCGCTCTTGCGTCCGTAGGAGGTGTCGTTGCCGCCCAGGATCAGCGCCCGCGCATTGGGACGTTCGCGCAGAATTTTCGGCAGCGCGCGCATGAAGATGTGAAAGCCGCGCGCATGTTCCAGGTTGCGGGCCAGATAGGTGAAAACCTCGTCCTCGCGCGTCAGCGGCCGGCCGAGCCGGCCCAGACCGAGGCTCACATCGGGGTCGGGCCGCAGCAGGTCGGTGCGGATGCCGTCATGGCAGGTATAGAATTTCGCCTGGAAGCTTTCGGGAAAGAGCGCGCGCTGCCATGCGGTCGGCACCTGGCCCAGATCGACGCCGTCGATGCTGGCATAGGGTACGGTGTTGCGGGCGCGCTGCAGGAACGGGCTGTGCTCGGAGGGCGGATCGGCGGGATCGAACCCCACCAGCCCACCCGTGTTGCGGTAGAAATATTCGAAGAGTCCGATGACGGGCACGTCCGGCCAGATATCCTTGAAGAACAGAAGCTCGCCCCAGCCGGCATGGCCCAGCACGACATCCGGCCGGAACCCGGCGTCCCGCTCCAGCTGCCGCGCGGCCATGGCGGCGCCGAACCCCGCGCCGGCGGCCTCTTCCCAGACCTTGCTGAGACCATAGGCATCCTTGGCCGGCCTGTGATGCGGCCTGTAGATCACCGATTTCACGCCCGGAATCCGCGGCGCCGGATCGCGCTGGGTCAAAAACACCAGTTGATGCCCGCCCTGGGCGGCGAGCCAGCGGACCAGCTCGCGGTACTGGCCCGGCATGTTCTGATGCACGAACAGGATCTTCATTCCGGCCATCCGCCGGTCAGACCGTGACGGGAGCCGCAGGCGCGGGCGGCGCGGAGGTCGCGTTTTCTCATGCCGTGTGATCGGGTGCTCTGTTGGCCTCTGGCCCCGATGCATATCAGCGGGTAGCGTTCCTGTCATTGCCAAGAAACGCGGCCGGGGTCTGCGGGAAAGATCGAATCACCGAGATGCTGAAAACCTGGATTTCCCGATTCCGACGCCCGCCCGCGCCGATCGCGCCCGAAGTCCCGTTTTGCGTCGTCGGCGACATTCATGGCTGTTTCGACTTATTGACCACGCTTCTGGAACAATTGCCGCCGGAAGACCCGGTGATCTGCGTCGGCGACTATGTGGACCGGGGGCCCGACAGCGCCGGGGTGCTGCGGTATCTGCAGGCCCGGCCGGGCATCCTGTGCCTCAAGGGCAATCACGAGGATATGCTGCTGGGCTTTCTCGATGCGCCGGATGTCTACGCGACGGTCTGGCTGCAGAATGGCGGGGTCCAGACGCTTGCCAGTTTCGGGATCTCGCCGGAGGCGCCCCCCGAGCACCTGCGCGACGCCTTGGCCCGGGCCATGGGGGACGATCTGATCGCCTGGCTGCGGGCCCTGCCGCTCTTGCATGTCTCGGGCAACGTGGCGGTCACCCATGCCGGCGCGAACCCACGTATACCGGTCGAAATGCAGCAGGCGCAGCATCTGCTCTGGGGGCATCCGGAGTTCGGGCGCAGGGCCCGCAGGGACGGTATCTGGGTGGTTCACGGCCACCGGATCGCCGAGACTCCGGTTGCCGCGCGCGGCGTCGTCGCGGTGGATACCGGCGCCTTCCGGACCGGTCGTCTGACCGCCGCCCGGATCGAGACCGGCCGGGTCTCCTTCTTCCAGACCTGACCCGCCGTGGCGGACGGGCCGGGCGCGCGCCTTCCACGCGAATTGTGGCAGAATTCTGCCCCCTCAGCTCGTGGGACCCAGGAAACCGGGCGAAAGTGACGCCACGAACCGCGCCACATAATCGTCACAAAGTGAAAAATCCGTCTTGCCTGTCCCCCGGGGGATCACGCTATAATGGAGCGCATAAAGGTTGAGACAACCAAGACAACCAAAGTGACCGCCATTTCGGCGGAAGTAAGTGGTGTACGGGATTAGAGGTGCATAAATGAAATTTCGCAAGATTGCCGCCATTGCGGCCGCTGTCACGCTGATTGCGACCGGGTCGGCATCGGCGCTGACCTTCAGCATGAATGGCCCCGCGGCCGGAAGCTATGAGCGGCTGTGGATCACGACGTCGGATCCGAATGTCGGCTGGGGCGATGTCAACGCCGGCGCCTTCGCCATGACGGACACGACTCCGGCGCCGCGCAACGTGCTGGGCGACTTCCTCGCCTTCTGTCTGGACCTGACCGCCTGGCTTGGCCCCGGCACCGGGTACAACTACAAGATCACCGACAGGCCGTTCGCGACCAGCGTCAACCTGATCGCCAACGGCGCGGTCGATCGCATTCAGGCGATCTTCGACGCCAATTACAGCGAGTCGGTGGCCACCGACAGCGCCCGCAATTCCGCCGCCTTCCAGGTCGCGCTGTGGAACGCCGTCTATGACGACGACTGGAGCGTCCGGTACGGCGACGGAGATTTCTACGGCTCCGGCAATCGCTCGGTGCTGCGCAAGGCCAACGAATACCTGGCTGCGGCGCGCGACTATATCGGTTCCCGGAAATGGGATCTCAGCTATCTGGAAAGCACGGACACCAATCCGCGCCGCCAGAATCTGGTGACGGCATCGCCGGTTCCGCTGCCGGCGGCGGGCCTGATGCTGCTGGGCGCGCTGGGGGGTCTGGGCCTTCTGCGCCGGCGCCGCAACGCCGCCTGAGACCACACCTTTTTCCGTTTCGCAAAGGGGCGCCTCCGGGGCGCCCCTTTCTCTTTGCGGTTTGATTTGTCTGGAAAAACGCGCTTTTTTGATCATAAATCCGCTCATTATGGGGGCGTAACGATTTTTTAATAGACGCCCATCAGATTGACTCTACCTTAGGGTGAATAGATTCGATCCAAAGCCAAGGAGTGTCACGATGGGGATTCTCGTGCTGGCCGTTCTGACGGGTGGTATCGGTGCCCTTGTGACACTGGTCTTGGGCCACGGTCTTTGGCTCGCTCTGGCGGTTTATGTGCTGGCGGGGCTGGCCAGCATCCCGCTGCTCGTCCTGCCGCTGTTGGGGCTCTGCGCCCTGCGCAGGCGCCAATTCGCAACGAGAGGTGGGTAGCCTCGGGTTGACTATCCTCGCTACTGAAGCGCCGCGATAGGCGGGACTACGTCCCGTAAAATCACATTCCTGTGCCTGCCGAATACGTGGCAGACCGAAAAGGTTCGGCGCCTATTCGAACAGACGCCGCTGCGGCACGACGATCACGTCGCCGGGAACCAGAACCGTGTTGCCGGCGATGCTCGGCTTCTTGCCGGTGTGGTAGAAGTCGTAATAAAGGATCTGGTTCTGCCGGCGCAGCTGGATGCGCTTGCCGGCGGCGAACCGGGTAAGGCCGCCCGCCTGGGCCAGCGCCTGCAGCAGCGTGGTGCCCGGTCTGGCCGGAAGCAGGCCCGGCGCGTTGACCTCGCCCATCACATAGATGTCGTCCGTGGCGGGATCGGCCAGCGGCCCCGGCAGCGCCGGGGGAGCGGTGGCGGCCACCGCGACATAGATATTGGGCCGGCTCGCGAATTGCGGGGCGAGGCCCGATGTCAGCGCATCGCGGATCGCGCCGACGGTGCGGCCGCTGGCCTGGACCGTGCCGACGAAGGGAAAGCTGAACGAGCCGTCGGGCAGCACCAGCACCGAGCGGTTGAGGGTGGCGTCTTCCAGCACCTCGATCTGCAGCGTGTCTCCGGGCGAGACCCGATAGCCGCTCTGCGCCTGCACCACGGTCGCAGAAAGGATCAGGCCGAGAAGGCCGATGAGAGTTCTAAGCATCTTTTGCGCCCTCGAAAAATTCAGTGTCCTGCTGAGCCTAGCGCGGAAGCGGGCCCCATGTAAGACTCCCGCTGCGCGTCCGGCCGGTGTTGTGGTGAAATTGCGCCGCCGCATGTCAGTTCCCGTTTTCCGCCCCTGCGGGCAGCCCCGCGATCGCCGCCCGCGCCTTTTGCTTCAGCGCGTCCGGCGCCTCCAGCCCGGCGATCCGGGCCAGCGTCTCGCGGGCCTCGTCGGCCCGGCCAAGCGCGGCATAGGTCGCGCCCAGATGATAGAGCACCGTCGGGTCGTCCGGCAGGCCCTCGTTGGCGCGCTCCAGATGGGCAAGCGCGGTGTCATGATCGCCCCGGCGATAGGCGATCCAGCCGTAGGTGTCGCTGAAATGCGGCACCGGGCTGTCGCGCAGGCGCCGGGCGATGCGATGCGCCCGTTCGAGGCTCTCGGCATCATCGCGATGCGTGGACAGCAGGCTGGCGAGGTTGTTGGCGACGACCGGCGAGGCGCTGTTGGCGGCGTAAAGCTCTTCATAGATGCGGATGGCCCCTTCGATATCGCCTTCCGCCTCCAGCACGCCGGCCCGCATCCATTTGAGATTGGCGCTGTCGGGCAGGGCGCCGAGCGATTCCTCCAGCACGCCGGCCGCCTGGGCCGGATCGGTGCGGTCGAGCAGCAGATAGAGCGCCATCCAGATCCGTTCATTCTGCGGCTGCTCTTCCAGGAGCGCGCGATAGATGGCGATGGCCTCGTCCTGCGCGCCGAGGCCGGCCAGGACCGAGCCCCGCATGAAGCGCAGCACGACATCGTTCGGGGCCTCGGCCAGCTCCGAGTCGAGATAGGCCCGCGCGGCCTCCAGGTCGTTGCTGCGCACATGGGTGCGCACGATTCCGATCTGGGCCATGTAATCGCCGCTGCCGGTGTCCTCCGCCAGCTCTTCGAGATAGGCCAGCAGGGTGTCTTCCCGGCCCTGCGCCGCGATCAGGTTGGCGGTCAGAGCCCGGACCTGCGGCACGGCGGCCCCGTCCAGCCCTTCCAGGGTGTCGATGACCTCCTGCGCGCGCCGCCACTGCCGCGCGTCGATATGGACCTGAGCCAGCCGCACCAGCAGATCCACAGTGCCGGGATAGCGGCGCAGCGCGTCGTTCAGAACGCTCGCGGCATGGTCGATATCGCCGGCCCGCGCCAGATGGTCGGCATAGCGCAGGGCATGGTCCGGAGCGCCGCCCGACGCCTCGACCGCCAGCGACAGCATCTCGGCCATCAGGTCGCGATTGCCGTCCCGCTCATGCGCGCGGGCGAGCAGGGTCATCAGTTCGGCATCCTGGGGACTGTCGCCCAGGGCCTGACGTATCATCACGATGGCATCGCCGGTGCGGTCCTCGGCGATCAGCCAGGCGGCCTGCAGCTTGACCGCGCCCACATGGCCGGCATCCTCGGACAGCACCGCATCGACCTGGGCCCGCGCACCCGCCGCATCGCCGGTTTCCAGCAGCATATGGGCCAGCACCACCCGGGCGTCGTTCCGGTCCGCGGAGGGCTCCGCGCCGTCGATCACCGCGCGCAGCTCGGCAATGGCCGCCTCGGCGGCGCCGGTCTCGAACAGCTGGCCGGCGCGCAGCGCCTGAAAGAGCGGCCGGTGCGCCAATTCGCCGGCCAGCATCTCGTCGATCTCGGCAATGGTGGCCTCGGGGCCCTGGGTCGCCGACAGAAAGCGCAGCAGTGCCATCCGGTTCTGCGGATCCTCCTCGGCCGGATCGATACGCTGGCGCAGAAAGGCCTCGGTCGCCTCCAGATCGCCCCGCGACATGTACCAGGCCATCAGGCCGTTCTGAACCTCCTCGTCCTCGGGGAAATGCCGCATCATGTCCTGGAGCGCCGCGCCGAGCTCATCGCTCCGGCCCGCCTCGTTCAGGACGGCAAGCCGCAGGTCGTGAAAGCCGCGCGTTTCCGGCGCCACGGCGATCGCGGCGTCCAGCGCCGCCAGCGCGTCGGGCCAGCGTTCCCGGCGGATCCAGTCGTTCACCACGACGAAATGGGGAATCACCAACTCGGGCGCTTCGTCGATCAGGGCCCGGCTCTGCGCCACGGCCTCGCCGATGGCGGCCTCGTCCTGTCCGGCGATGGCATCACGAAAGGCGATGCTGGCCAGCACCGCCCGCACCACCGGATCCTGCGGCGCCTGCTGGGCCGCCACGCCGACATGGCGCTCGGCCTCTTCCCAGTCGCCGGCCAGCGTGGCCAGCTGCGACAGCGCCCGGCGGCCTTCGAGATTGTCGGGATACTGTTCGACCAGGCGCAGGTACTGGCCGTAGGCTTCGGTGATGTCGCCGTTCTCGCGGCGCATCCCGGCATAGGCCAGCCTGGCCTCCTTGTGCCGGCCGTTCAGCTTGAACACGTTGCGGAATTCGATGGCCGCGCGCTGCACGTCGCCGTTTTCCAGATGCGCCATCGCCGCCTTGAAATGTTTCTCGGCCCGTTCCTCGGCGGAATCGCAGGCCGCCAAAAGGAAAAGGGCCGCTCCCAAGGCAACGCCCCTGATGATCTGTCTCGTCATTTTCGCTATCCCGACATCATGCGAATGAAGATGCGTCCTATCCGCAGGTCGTTCAAGAAAGGTTATCCGCGATCAATAGCCCGTGCAGCGCAGGACGACCCACACCGTGCGCCACAGAATCGACAGATCGGTGCCCGCCGACAGCTCGGCCAGATAGCGCGAGTCGTATTCCGCGCGGGCGGCAAAACTGGTCTGGTTGCGGTCCGAGACCTGCCAGGGGCCGGTGATGCCGGGGCGCAGCGCGAAATAGGCCGAACCCGGATAGAGTTTCTTCTGATCCGTCATCATCGGACGCGGTCCGACGATGGACATGTCGCCCCGCAGCACGTTCCAGATCTGGGGCAGCTCGTCCAGCGAGGTGCGGCGCAACAGCCGGCCCAGAGGCGTGATGCGCGGGTCGTTCTTGAGTTTCTGGTCGCTCTCCCATTCGGCGCGGGCCTGCGGGTTCTCGGCCAGATGGGCCGCCAGCCGCTTGTCGGCGTTCACGACCATGGTGCGGATCTTGAAGATGCGGAACACCCGGCCGCCGCGGCCGATCCGCTGCTGGGTATAGAACGGGTTGCCGCCGTCCAGCGCGACCAGAAAGGCCATGATTGCGATCAGGAACAGTGAGATCGGCGCGCTCAGCAGAACGAACAGAATATCGAACGCGCGCTTTCCCCCCCGGGAATACAGAGACTCTGGCTGCCACTTGGTTCCGACCGGCGTCGCTGTATCGACTGCACCCACACCCTTAACGTAACTCGTCATGATTTAACTATGCTCCGGCATAAACAACGCCGCACAAATTGCGGCCTGCCCGTCCTCATTACCTTGACCACTCAACCCTCGTCTGTGTGGTCTATCACACTCTCGCCCCGATTACAGGAACTTTAATTAACTACCGTCAAATTTCTAACCGATTCCTGCCACATTTCAAAGGGAAAACCCGGCCGCATGGCCTGTGGGCATATCGGCGCCGGCGATGTGCCTGTTTTTGCACCGTCCGGGCGGAAGGCATTGTTTCCGGACCCGCGCTCCGGGAGGATTTTTCGCATCTTTGTTCACGAATTTTCATCACGAACAGCTTGACCGACATCATCGGTCGCAAACCAAATCTACTTCAGCAGGCGGGTCAGATAGGCGCCATAGCCGTTCTTGGCGAATTTCTCGGCGCGCGCGCGCAGTTCCTCGCGGCCGATCCAACCCAGCTCATAGGCGATCTCGTCAGGGCAGCCGGTCTGCATGCCCTGCCGCTCTTCCAGGGTGCGCACGAAATTTCCCGCGTCCAGCAGCGAGGCATGCGTGCCAGTGTCCAGCCACGCATAGCCGCGCCCCATGGTCTCGACCTGCAGCGCGCCCTCTTCCAGATAGGATTGCAGCAGATCGGTGATCTCGAGCTCGCCCCGCGCCGAGGGCGTCACCGCCCGCGCCCGCGCCGGCGCGCTGGCGTCCAGGAAATAGAGCCCCGTCACCGCATAGTTCGAGGGCGGCACCGCGGGTTTTTCGATGATCTGGCTGGCCCGGCCCGCGCCGTCGAAGGCCACCACGCCGTAGCGTTCCGGATCGGCCACGTGATAGCCGAACACGGTGCCGCCCGACGGTTTCGCATCCGCCGCCGCCAGCAGTCTGGGAAGGCCGTGACCGAAGAAGATGTTGTCTCCCAGAATCATCGCCGAAGGCGCGCCGGCCAGGAAATCCTCGGCCAGGATATAGGCCTGCGCCAGCCCGTCGGGACTGGGCTGGACCCGGTAGTCGAGCGCGATCCCCCATTGCGAACCGTCCCCCAGCGTGCGCCGGAACTGCTCCTGATCCTGCGGCGTGGTGATGATGCAGATCTCGCGGATGCCCGCCAGCATCAGCACGCTGAGCGGGTAGTAGATCATCGGCTTGTCATAGATCGGCAGCAGCTGCTTGCTGAGGCCCATGGTGATCGGATAAAGCCGCGTGCCGCTGCCGCCGGCGAGGATGATGCCCTTGCGCCCTGCCATCAGATTTCTCCCAAATCCTTCAGAATATCCTTCAGCCCCAGCCGCCAGTCGGGGCGGGAAATACCAAAAACAGTCTCTAAACCGGTGCAATCCAGCCGCGAATTCAGCGGTCGCCGCGCCGGGGTCGGGTAGTCCGAGCTGGGGATGTCCGCCACCTCGCAGGCGATGCCCGCCTGCGTGAAGATCTCGCGCGCGAAATCCGCCCAGCTGACATCCGGGCTGCCCGCGAAATGGTGGATCCCCGCCTTGGACGGGTCGGCGATGAGTTGCCGCGCCACCTCCAGACAGGCCGCCGCGAGAGCCCGCGCCGGCGTCGGCCCGCTGATCTGGTCGGCCACGATGGTCAGCCGGTCGCGCTCCTTTCCCAGCCGCAGCATGGTCTTGACGAAATTCGCCCCATGCGCGGAGACCACCCACGCGGTGCGCAGGATGGCATATGTGCCTCCGGCTGCGGCTGCGGCCACCGCCCGCTCGCCGGCCAGTTTCGAGCGCCCGTAGACTCCCAGGGGGCCGGTCGCGTCGCCGGGGCGCCACGGGGTCCGGCCGCTGCCGTCGAAGACGTAGTCGGTCGAGATGTGCACCAGCGGGACACCCAGATCGGCGCAGGCTTCGGCCATGGCCCCCGGCGCCGTGCCGTTGATCGCCATGGCCAACGCCTCTTCCTCTTCCGCCCGGTCCACCGCCGTATAGGCCGCGGCGTTGATCACCGCCGAGGGGTTCGCCGCGCGGATCGCCGCCGCGCAGGCGGCCGGGTCCGACAGATCCGCCCGGTCGCGCCCCAGGCACGTCACCCCGTCCAGCATCGCCAGTTCGCGCGCCAGTTGCCCGGTCCGGCCGAAAACCAGGATCATGCCCGGACCCCCAGCCGCTCGCCGACCCCCTGCCGGTCCTGCAGGGCGCGCCACCAGCTTTCGTTGTCCAGATACCACTGCACCGTCTTTTCCAGCCCTTCCTCCAGCGTGACCGAGGGCCGCCAGCCCAGCTCGCTGCGGATGCGGGTCGGGTCGATCGCATAGCGCAGGTCATGGCCCGGCCGGTCGGCGACAAAGGCGATCTGCTCGGAATAGGGTCTGTTCTTCGGCCGCTTTTCGTCGAGGATCGCGCAGATCATGCGCACCAGGTCGATGTTGCGCGCCTCGTTCTCGCCGCCGATGTTGTAGGACCGGCCCACCCGGCCCCTCTGCAGCACGGTGAGCAGCGCGTCAGCGTGATCCTCGACATACAGCCAGTCGCGCACGTTCTCGCCCTTGCCGTAGACTGGGATCTCCTTGCCCGCCAGGGCGTTCAGGATCACCACCGGAACGAGCTTTTCTGGGAAATGGTAGGGACCGTAATTGTTCGAACAGTTCGACAGCACCACCGGCAGCCCGTAGGTCTCGTGCCAGGCGCGCACCAGGTGGTCGCTGGCCGCCTTCGAGGCCGAATAGGGCGAGCGCGGATCATAGGGCGTGTCCTCGGTGAACTGGCCGGTCGCGCCCAGCGAGCCGAACACCTCGTCGGTCGAGATGTGGTGAAAGCGGAACGCCTGCGGCTTGCCGGCCCGTGTCCAATAGGCCCGGGCCGCCTCCAACAGCGTGTAGGTGCCGGTGATGTTGGTCTCGATGAAGGTGCCCGGCCCGTCGATCGACCGGTCCACGTGGGATTCGGCGGCCAGATGCATGATGGCGTCGGGCCGGTGTTCGGCCAGCACCGCATCCATCGCCGCCCGGTCGCGGACATCAGCCTCTACAAAGGCGTATCCGGGTGAACTGGCGACGCTGGCCACGTTGTCCAGGCAGGCGGCATAGGTCAGCGCGTCGAGGTTGACCACCCGGTGCCCCTCCGCGATGGCCCGGCGCACCACCGCCGAGCCGATGAACCCCGCGCCGCCGGTGACGAGAAGCTTCACGCCGAGCCCTCCCATACGAAGGGGCTGTCGAAGGCCGCCAGCGGCGGCGCGGCGGCGTCCTTGTCGGACAGGACCGGACCGCCGGTCAGCCCCCAGTCGATGCCGCAACTGTCCCACCGCACCGCGCCGTCACAGTCAGGCGCGTAATAGTCGGTGCACTTGTAGCAGATCTCGGTGTCGGGTTCGCGGGTGACGAAACCGTGCAGGAACCCCTTGGGCACCAGCAGCTGGCGGCCGTTCTCGGCCGACAGTTCGACCCCGACCCATTGCCCGTAGGTGGGCGACCCCTTGCGGATATCCACCGTCACGTCGAAAAACCGCCCGCGTCCGCAGCGCACCAGCTTGTCCTGGGCATGCGGCGGCGCCTGGAAATGCAGCCCCCGGACCGTGCCCACGGCGACCGACAGCGAATGGTTGTCCTGCACGAAATCCAGCTCGATCCCGTGCTCCGCCAGCGCCCGGCGGTTCCAGCTTTCGCTGAAAAATCCCCGCTGGTCGCCGAATCGCCTGGGCGTGAGAATCCGGACGCCCGGCAGATGCGTGTCCTCTATTTGCATGAAACCCCTCGCGTTGCGCGCCACTCGGCACAGCCATAACAATCCGGCCCCGGCCTGTCACGGCCACCCTGCGCAAAGAGCGCGCCGGGGGCGCATATGTGGGAAAACCGCCGCGATGACCGGCCGGCCGGGCCAGACCTGGCAGCATTTTTCGCCGCGGTCATTCCCGCAGGGAGGCGGCCTTTTGTCCGGCGTTGCCGACAGGGGCGGTTTCAAGTAAATCTTCCCATGAAGCCCCCCTGATGACACAATATCTGGGGGATTGTACCCGCAGGCGCCAATTGCCGCTGTCATTGTGGCTTTGGCGTTACGTCCAGCGGGACTGGCGCGACGACGGCGCGCTTCGGGCATGATTTCCGTGTCGAACGGCGTTAGAGAATAGGATCAGGCAGAGCAGGCGGAAGATCGAACAAATGAGGATGAGCAGCAGCAGGACAGTCGGCGTCTTCGTGGCGGTCTGCGCCAGTATCGCCGCCATCCGCCCCGCCACGTCGCAGGAGGCCGGGGCGAGCGGGCTGACGCAGAGCTTCGGCATCTCCTCGTCGGTGCGGGTGAACGACAATTTCGGGCTGAACGATCCGTCTCCCGGCACCTCGACGCTCTGGGACAATGCCGTGGATTACGAGTTGTCCCGCGAAACCGCGCTGGACCGGCTGGCGCTGGGGTTGAGCGGTATATTCCGGTTCTCCGACATCCCGCTCCGCAGCAGCGGGTTCGAATTCGATTCCCCCGCGGCGCTTTTTAACTACGGCCGCACCGGCGCCAACAGCATGTTCGGCACCGAACTGGGTTATCGCGAGATCGATCTGGATTTCAACAACCCGTTCCGTCGGCTCGACGAGGATCTGGGCGATCTCGTCGATGACGAGTTGATCCTCGATGACGGAACGCGCCGAACCGCCACCGCGGGGTTGAATTTCGAAACCGGGCTGAACGATCCCATCGGCGCGGGGGTGGCGCTGGACTATCGCCGGGTCAGCTATACCGACACTACCGATCCCGATCTCTTTGCCCGCAAGATCAATTCCGGCGAAGTCTTCGGCCGGTTCCGGTTCTCGCCGGTGATGGAAGGCCGGCTGAGCTATGGGCAGGAAGACTACCGGGCGCAGGATGCGGACAACACCGACCGCATCAGCCGCTTCACCGATTTCACCCTGAGCTACGAGGTGGATCCGATCACCCTGCTCGACGCGACGATCGGATATGCCGACATCAACGAAACCACCGACACCTTCCCCGAGATCACGGAGCGTGGGGTGACCGGCAGTTTCGTCCTGACCCGCGAGCTGACCAATGGCACCGCCGGGGTGGACCTGTCCTCGCTGCTCACCGTCAACGGCCGGCGCGATACGATCCTGTTCGACCGCGGGATCGACCTGCCGCTGGGTGAGGTCGTGGCCAGTCTCGGTGTGACGCGCGGTCCGCTGGGTGAGACCAATCCGGTCGGCAGCCTGAGCTTCGTCTACGAAAGGCCGCGCACCACCCTGACTGGCAGCTACGAGCGCGTCTACAGGACCAACAACCGCAGTCAGGAAACCCGCACCACCCGCGCGCGGCTGGGCTATGAGGTGGCGATCAACTCCCTGTCCTTCATGACCTTCGATCTCGACTATGCCAGCGTGACCGCGATCGGGCGGGGCAGTTCCCGGGATTCGACGGCCGGCACTTTCCGCGCCGCCTATGTGCGCGAGATCACCGACGACTGGGATCTCTCGGTCGGTTACGAATACGTGAACTATGAATCCAACACTGAATCCTTCCGCGATTCCAACGAGGTGTTTCTGACCCTGTCGCGGCGTTTCACCACCCGGCGCTGATCGCGGGACTCGCTTTCTTGGCGGCAAAACCCTATGATGCGCCCCTGAAAAGCCGGATCGTTTCGGTTTGCCAGTGTTCATTTGTTTATCAGTTCGAGAGCGGCGAAATCCCTGATGTCTGAAACACGCGAACTTCCCGCCTTTTTCCGCAGCCTGCCGGCCGTCAACCCGGCCGGACTCGCCTGGTTCCTGCTGCTGCTGGCCGGATCAGTTCCGATCTTCTGGATCGGGCTGGTGTCGCTGGGCGCGGCCTGGACAACGCCGGAATACAGCCACGGCCCCCTGATCCCGGTCATCTCGCTCTATCTCTTCCTGCGCGAAATGCGACGGATGCCGCCGACCGCGCCCCAGGTCACCGACCGCTGGCCCGGCATCGTGGTCATCCTGCTGGCCCTGGCGCTGGCGGTGTTCGGCAACCTGACCCGCATCGCCGACATCGTCACCTATGCGATGATCATCTGGGTGGGCGGCGTGGTCCTGACCGTCTTCGGCTGGAACCGCGGGAAACATCACCAGCTGCCGGTGATCCACCTGGTCTTCATGCTGCCGCTGCCGCAGTTCCTCTACTGGAAGCTGACGATCTTCCTGCAGTGGATTTCCTCGGTGATCGGCGTCTGGTTCGTCAGCCAGGCCGGCGTTTCGGTGTTTCTCGAAGGCAACGTGATCGACCTGGGCGTCTACAAGCTGCAGGTGGCCGAGGCCTGTTCCGGGCTGCGCTACCTGTTCCCGATCCTCAGCTTCTCCTATCTCTTCGCGCTGCTCTATCGCGGGCCGCTCTGGCACAAGCTGGTGCTGCTGCTCGCCGCGGTGCCGCTGACCATCCTGATGAACTCGGTGCGCATCGGGATCATCGGCATCCTGGTGGACCGCTACGGGATCGAGGCGGCGGAAGGGTTCCTGCATTTCTTCGAAGGCTGGGTGATCTTTCTGATCTGCATCGCGATTCTCTTCGCCATGGCCGTGGTGTTGCAGCGGCTGGGCCCGGACCCCAAGCCGCTGTCCGAGGCGATCGACCTCGACACCCGCGGCTTCGGCCCGATCGCGGCGCAGATCCTGGCGATCCGGCCCTCGGCCGCGCTGGCGGTGGCGGCGCTGCTGACCCTGGCGGTGTCGGCCGCCTGGGCCCTGCAGCCGGAACCCGACGCCCGACCGATCGACCGCGATCCGTTCTCGCTCTATCCGCGCCAGCTCGGCGACTGGTCGGGGTCGAGCGCGCGGCTGGATCCGGGTGTCGAACGGGTGCTGGGGGCGAGCGACTATCTCAACACCACCTATGCCCGGCCGGGCGAGCCGGGCTTCGTCAACATGTTCGTGGCCTTCTACGACCGGCAGACCGAAGGAGACGGCATCCATTCGCCCCAGGTCTGCCTGCCCGTGGGCGGCTGGGAGATCTTCAGCCTGGAGGCGTACGAGGTCGCACCCGGTGTCGAGACATACGGCACGTTCGCGGTGAACCGCGCGGTGATCCAGAAGGGCCTCAACCAGCAGCTGGTCTATTACTGGTTCGAACAGCGCGGCAAGCGCCAGATCAACGATTTCAAGGCCAAGATGGGCGTGGTCCTGGACAGCGTCACCATGGGGCGCACCGACGGCGCCCTGATCCGCTATGCCACCCCGATCGCCCCGGACGAGACCGAGGCCGAGGCCGATGCGCGACTGCTCGAGTTCATGGGGCTGAGCCTGCCGAGACTGCCGCGCCACGTGCCGCTATAAGCGCCCGGGCCGCACTCACGAGGCGCCGTCTTCGGGCGTCACGCGGCCGAAGAACACGTCGTCATCCAGGACGTGCTGCACCGTCGCCTCGGTCACGTCGGTGTCGTCCACGCTCCAGGCATAAAGCAGCGCCAGTTCGCAGAGCTGGTTGACCAGCCGCGGAATGCCCCCGGTCGCCGCATGCACCAGCGTGCAGGCGCCGGGCGTGAATTCCGAACCCGTGCCGCCGGCCACCTGCAGGCGGTGGGCGATATAGGCCGCCACCGTGGGTTCACCCATGGCTTCGAGGAAGAAGGTCGCCGTCACCCGCTGCGCCAGCTGGCGCATCTCCGGGCTGCGCACGAGATCCTTGAGTTCGGGCTGACCGACCAGGATGAGCTGCAGCAGCTCGTCCTTGTTGGAATTGATGTTGGTCAGCATCCGCAGTTCCTCGAGGCTTTCGGCCGTCAGGTTCTGCGCCTCGTCGATGACCAGCACCACCCGCCGGCCCGCGGCATATTCGGAGATGATGAAGCTCTGCAGCTTCTGGAACAGGGCCACATAGCTTTCCGACGGGGCGGTTTCGACCGACAGGGCGTTCAGAACCCAGTGCAGCAGTTCCCCGCGCCCGCCCTGGCAGTTGGAGATCAGCCCGATGGTCAGGCTGTCATCCATCTGGCCCAGCAGCCTCTGCAGCAGCGTCGTCTTGCCCGAGCCGATCTCGCCGGTGATCAGGGTGATCGGCGCGCGCGAGAGGATGCCGAATTCGAGCACCGCATAGGCCCGGCGATGCTGTTCGGTCCAGAACAGGAAACTCGGGTCCGGCACCAGGGTGAACGGTCGTTCCCGGAAATTGAAATGCCCGGCATAAAGTTCGTCCGGCGTTGTCATGCCCGCATCATGCTTCAAGATCCGCATCCTCCAGACGCCGCATCGCCGCACGTCCCGGTGATTTGCCGTCTGCCGCGCCTTCCGCGAAGCGGCGTGACCGCCCTGCGCATCAGGAAACCGATCAGATCACAGGGATATGACACAGAACCGGCAGACCGGGATGCTTGCACAGTTCCGACCGGTTCGCAATGTGACCAAATCGGGATCGTCCCGCGCTGCGATCATTCCGCCGCCTTTGCAGTCTGGGATAGGCTGTCGAGATACCGGGTCAGGTCGTCGCGCAGGTCGTCGCGGGCCAGCGCAAAGGCCACGGTCGCCTGCAGGAACCCCGCCTTGGAGCCGCAATCGAACCGCTGGCCGCGGAAGCGGTAGCCGAAGACCGGGATGTCCGCCCGGATGTCCTCGGCGATCGCGTCGGTCAGCTGGATCTCGCCCCCAGCGCCCTGCTTCATCTTGTTGAGGTTCTTCAGCACCGACGGGTCCAGAACGTAGCGCCCGATCACCGCGAGGTTGGACGGCGCCTCGTCCGCCCTGGGCTTTTCCACCATGCCCTTGACCGAGACCACCGAGCCCATGTCCTCGGCCACGTCCAGAACGCCGTAGGAACTGGTCTTTTCCGGCGGCACCTCCATCGCGGCGACCATGTTGCCGCCGGTTTCGGCATAGGCTTCGACCATCTGCTGCAGGCAGGGCTTTTCCGCCGCGATCACGTCATCGGGCAGCATCACCGCAAAGGGCTCGTCGCCGATGAGCCGCCGGGCGCACCAGACCGCGTGCCCCAGCCCCAGCGCCCGGTGCTGGCGGATATAGGCGATGGCGCCGCTTTCCATGTTGGTGGCCTTGAGCGTCTCGAGCAGGTCGCTTTTGCCCTTCTTGCGCAACTCCTGCTCGAGGATCGGATTGTGGTCAAAATAATCCTCGAGCGCGGATTTGCCGCGCGAGGTGACGAAGATGAATTCCTTGATGCCGGCGGCGCGCGCCTCGTCGATGGCGTATTGCACCAGCGGCCGGTCCACCAGGGTCATGATTTCCTTGGGAACCGATTTGGTGGCCGGCAGAAACCGCGTACCCAGGCCCGCAACGGGAAAAATGGCTTTGGTCACCTTGCGTGTCATGATCAATCCTCAAACTAAGAAAAAACGGGGCCTGCACCGACTATCACGCCAATATAACGGTTTAATCCCGAAACGCGACCAGGTTCAACATCGCCCCGGTCCGGGGCGGGACAATCAGCGACAAGACACGTCTTTGAGGTGTTCTTTTGGACAATCAGCAGGATGAAGCGAGATCTAGGCGATGCATGCCCTCGGAAGCACTGCAGCCCAAAGCTGCTTGACCACTACACCTGTGTCGTAGAAGGGCTTTTGACTAAGTGCGCTAGGACAGGTGGGCTTCCATGGATTCACAGCCTTTGTACACGGACATCAAAAAAACAGGAAATCGTCGCTACCAAGGTCTATTGCCAGCGTGTCCCAAAACAACACGCTGCCTTCATTCAAAACGCTAGAGTAGTCGACGCGCGCATTACTTCCCTCTTGGGTAATTTGTAAGTCTACGAATGTGAGCCCAAGACCGATGAAATGAACCCTATCAATCCCAAGCTCAAAGTCCATGATCCGATCAAGCCCGTCTCCCGCTAGAAATATGAAAAGGTCTGCACCCTCTCCGCCGTGGAGATAATCGTTGTTTCGACCACCTCTCAACTGATCACTACCTGCCCCTCCCTCCAAATGGTCGCGTCCTTCGTTCCCAAACAGAACATCGTTGCCGTCGCCTCCAACGAGTTTGTCATATCCGGCACCGCCATGGATCACATCGTCACCCGTACCACCAACCACATGGTCGCGCCCATTGCCAAGTAAGTTATCGTTTTTATTTGACCACCCCAACAATGGGGCCAACTCATTCAAACCAATTGAGATGCCTTGCACCTCGTTGCCAAATTCAGGTTGGCCATCCGAAATGCGGGCAATTGGTCGTTCTGATAACAAGGTAATTTCAACGACTTCGTATGGATCCAGAACCAAATTCACATCATAGATGTCATCAATCGGAACGGTGGTTACTTCGGTAGCAACATCTACTTCGCCAGCAAAATAGAAATCTTCAATTCCATCGGCTGCATCACTTTCCACGTTCGGGCGCAGGAAGATAGTTTCCGATGGCGGTAGATAAGTTTTGTACATGCCGTTTTCATCAGACGAAAAAATACTACTGTCCAACACACCGTTCTGAAAAAGCCCTTCCAGCTTTTTTTCGAGGGCCGCTTTTTCCGTTTCGTCGATTTCTCTCATTCTGTTCCGCGTCCCGCCGATCAGACCACCGTCTTCATCGTACACGGCTCGATCACTCAAGCCGTCTGAACTTTCAGACAGGATTCCTAACTTTCGTGCGGAAACGCTCGGGGAGATCAGTCCCAAATAGCCTAAGTCCAGGTTTACCTGAGTCCCAAATCTACCTGTCCTACTAGAAACATATAGTACAGTCTTGGTATCACTCTGGAAGGCGTTAATCTCGAATGCCAAGTCATCACTTGGTGAGATGTTCAAGTCTACGAGTGACAATCCGGCGCCATTTTCATCGAACAAGCTTTCTCGCATCCAAGAAAATATTTGACCACCGGGCGAAAGTACGACGTCGTGGTGAGGGGTGTTACCGCCAGCCAATGCGTTGTAGTTCTTAAGCCGAACACCCCAAATATCGGCTGCGTCCACGCCTTCCTTGAGCATGATCTCGAAGGCCTCTAAAAGGGTTGATGCGGCAATCAATCCTTGCTGATTGTAGTTCTGACTCTTCACGTTCCACTCGGTCACGTGGTAATTTAGTTCTTGTGGAAAATACTCTTCCCACTTCGCAATTCGGTCGGCTAGGTGCTTGGTCTCTGTCCAATCACCCTGAAACGGCGCGTGATCTGTATCGAATTTTTTAGTGAAATAGAAGTGAGATACTAACCCATCTACCGCGGCGCTGGCGAGAGACGCCTGAAAACCATCGCTCAGATCTTTATTTTTATCAAAATGCCGTATAATTTCTAGGTTTCGGTCATCCATATTCCCAGCATGACCTGAGTCCCAAGGTGGAGCCGTTTGAACGAGAATACTTGGGTCTACAAAGATCCCTTGGGAAGTCGCGTTTAGCGTACTAATTGCATTTGCCAAGCGTTCAACTGCCAAGGCAGCGTCTTGCCCATAGCTTGAAGGTTCCTGATCTCCAAAATACTCGTTCCCGACTTCGAAGCCTTTGAGAAGCGGAGCTGCGTAATTTAGCTCTGCGTAGACCGCTTTGACAAACTCGGACATTTGAACCTGTGACGCCAACTTTTCGGCAACCGGCAGCACAAGCGTAAAAGGCGTATCCGTTGCAACAGACCATTGAATGAACTCCACCAGTTCCGACTGCAGTTTTCCGCCAGGCATATGAGTTAGATTTGCAGACTGCGCTTGACCGGCAGGGTACCGAAGTTGAGTGAGTCCCAAGACGGCTTTGGCATCAGCGAAGTTGTCGTCAAAGCCCAAGATGTTGCCCCCGAAATGTTCGAGATTCACCCGTTCGCCTTTGGAATTTACGGCAAGAGTGTAGCTGTAGTCGGACATTCGTTTCTCACCCAAGAAAATGCTGACGACTTATCTACTGAATCAGTTATTGAATAATAAGGCTGGCGGCGTCCAACTTAATAAACCGGGCATTTAAGTATCTTTGTAGGTACTTTTGACCTTAATCACAGCGATGGAAATTCACCTTGCTGGCTTCCTAGAAGCCTACAACTTCACTCGCCGTCTAAAGGCGCTCAGTAATCTCACATCCTACGAGTGTATCTGCCAAATATGTACTTCTAAACCTGTTCGATTCATCACCCCCCCGATCCACTAGATGATGGGACTGAGCACCTGGTTCGAAAGACTTCAGAGCATCTCAGTTTTCATTTATACAGACGTTCTTTAAGATTTCTTTCCTTGCGCTTCGAATCACTGAGCATACGGCATTAGCAACCTCTATTTTCACCGCCTCATTGAGACCAATCACGCATTTTTGTTTGCCTTCATTTAAGGCCTGAATTATCAGTCGGCGCAATTTGATTCGCTCTCCTAATCCAAAAAGATCATCACTTCCATTTTGTTCCCAAAATGATGACACCTCATCTACTACATAGCACGAGATCGGTACGGCTCTTTGGGCGCCGACGGAATAATCCATTAACGCCAAGAAAGTACACATTGTGAGAATATCAAAGAAGTTTGGTGCACGTTTCACGCGCCAGCAACCTTGGATCCACTGTGTTCCAAAGTTCGCTTCGAAGTTTTCCCAAGCAACTTGAACGTCCGCTGGGGGTCGACGCAGTAGCTGCCAGGCATCTTCCAAGCTGAAGGGTGTTGTTGTTGTACAGAACATCTTCGGTTCCATCCTCCTGTCTGCCAAAATCTGATTAAGGCTGGCAAACATTCCCTTAACGCTTTACTCCATGGTCATCTATGCTGGAAAAAGTTCGGCTCCGGTAAAGACAACTCAGATCAGATGGCGTTTACGGAGTTTTAACTGTTCGCAGGTGAGTTCGGTACGGTCTCGACAATAGTTTAAGGCTGAACTCGTGAGTCAATATGAATGGATGTTTGACGTTCTAGATGACCTGAAGACATTTGCCGTGATGAACGGCTTAGAACAAACAGTGGCTGCACTAGAACAAACTTCTTTTATTGCAATGCAGGAAGCTCTTGTTTCGCACGAACGCTCAGTAAGTAGGTCACCTACTGGCGTGCCAAAATCTCATTATAGGACTTAGCAACTGTATTCCTCATACGCGTTGAGAACCCCAACATTGGCGCGGAGTTTGCCAGCACTCTGGTGCATGAGGGACTGTTCTGGAAGTTCGACAACCGGCGCCAGATCGCAGCCTATGCCGGGCTTGTGAAACCCGATACAGCACGATCGCCTCACAGCAATCAGTGCGGACAGATCCTTGAATCCCTCAAGGGGAACACCGCCAAACTCCACAAATTACAGATCCTGATCCTAGCAAAAAATATTCACGGTCTTTTAATTGCGAACGGATATCTTTTTCATGAGCAGATAAACTTATCAACTTACTGGAACGCAAACCGAAACCCTATCGACAGTTCGTCGGCGCCGGTGCAATAACGCGGGGGCTCAAACGCTCCCGCTTTATTAACTTCACTTTTAAGCCATTAGTAATTCTCACCAACTGCGATACTGAACCAGCCCCTGTTTCACCGGACACCTAAGCGGTTTCGGTGTTGGCCCTGATGAACTCGCGTGGCGAGCGCCATTTCAGGCCGCTGTGTGGGTGGTTGTCGTTGTAATCCTCGATCCAATCTCCAACCAATCTCAGAACGGTTTCGGCATCCGGCAGCGGATTGACGCGAGCGTAGTCGCGCTTGAGCATTTTGACGAAGGCTTCCGACATGCCGCTGGACTGCGGGCTGGCCACGGGCGTGAAGCAGGGTTTCAGACCGAGCTGGCAGGCAAATATGCGGGTTTCCCTTGCGGTGTAGGCGCTGATTACAATTTCCTCAGTTTGCGCCAAAGGAACCAATATGTATAATACCGCTTGGACCACTTGTTTGGAAGGTTCCCCCAACTTCATTGGCTTGCGGCCCGTAAAACTGTCCATCAGCGCGGCCAGAGGTTTCAGGACCGGACAAATTTGCGGTGAAAATCGCACCAGAAACACTTCCGGACCCAATAAAGTCAAGTTCCGAAGCTGGGCTTAGCGTTCCATCTTTCCTGCTGACGGCTTCGGTGTTTCTACTTGAAATATCAACTGTCACAAAATCTGTCGAAACGGTTACGATGGAAGAGGTCAAATATTGCTGCCCATCCGAAAGCTTTGCTGTACCTAGACTGTTCCCATTGTAAGTTGCAGTGGTTCCACTTGGCATACTGGAAGCCACCGTTTTGGCACCATAAGAGCCCGCGCCAAATTTTCCTGAGCCGGCTCCTAGCCCGGTAATCCAAGTGCCGTAAGTCTGATACTCATATCCAAACGAGTTTGGTTCGGCAATGATCGCAACTTCTTCTCGGCTAAGTGACACTGCGCCCACTAAATCACTGCTGACCTCGACGGTATCGCCCCTTCTAGTATCAAAGTTCACACTCGCTCCTGGTCCATTAGCACTTACCGCAACCAGTTTGCCATTCTCGTTTGTGAAGCTCGCAATAGCTGAGTTGGGTCCAGTTTGACCAAAAATTTTAACTTGGCCGGTGCTCGGATCGATAGTGTAATTCGCAACCACCGCCTGCCCTTGTAGTTGTGCAGTCCCGTTACTGGGGAGGCCGGAGAATCCCGAAAACGCAATCACGTCTGGCGTCGTTGTTGACGAACTGCCTCCACCACTTGAACAAGCTGACAAGGTGCTAATGAAAGCTAGTTGTGCACCACTGAGAAACAAGGCAGAGCGCATAGCCAATCCTTAATCCAAAGCTTACCAGCTTCTTGTGTACCGATATGGCATCAGAGTGTTGTCTATCCCAAAGTCACCCATTCTCGGTGCTTAGGGCAACCCACGGGACAGCAAGTAGTTTGTCGAACAAACATTTGTTTTTTCACTGATACTAAACGACTCCGTCTTAAGAATTATCTTGATGTCTGAAGATTGAATAAACGCACAACACAAAATGACCCAACACCCGGAAATGCTCGCAACAGCAATGGGAAAATGGCCCCGATGGACGCTGCTATTGGGATTGGTACTAGGCGCAACCCTGGGTGCCGGTAGCTTTGCGCTGGCGTTTGAACCAACCCGTGTGAATCCCACGAGGGCCGCTGGTGATCCGAATATCGAGCGCACGTTCTTGGCTGGCCTTGATCTTTTGAATAGAGGGCGGCCGGAGCATGCGGCGCGGAAGTTTCTCGCTATACTTGCAGAAGATCCAACCTTGGTGCGGGTGAGACTCGAGCTCGCGAGGACATACTTTTTGAGCAAACAGTGGCGGCGTTCTCGCAGTGAGTTTTTTAGAGTTCTGTCCAGTGACCTACCTGATCCAGTAAGGTACAGAGTCTTAGACTACATCAGAGCCATTGATGCCAGGAGAGGTTTTGACTGGGATCTAAGTGTCTCGTTGGTATCAGTCGGAAATACTCGGGACTACGATACCGATGAAGTTCTTTTGAATTTTTCTGGTGCGCAACTGCCGTTCATTTTGAATAGAGACACGACCAGCAAGTTGGGTGTGCAAGTGGTCGGGGGCACGAACTATCGAAAGCCGATGGAAGTCACTTTCGGGACACTAGAGACCATCGCCTTTGCAGCCATGTCGTTCGACTTGAAGGAAGCCAATTCTTCTATGTACGACGAATATCAGATCTTTGGGCGTGTGGGTCTTCGGCTTCTCTCCCCAAGAACAACCATCTCCCTAGCACCGGTTCTTTCCACTCGGATTGTTTCCGGTGATGCCTTCGAGAACCGTGCGGGATTTGAGGCCTTTTTCGAGCACCGTGGTTTGTTTGGCGGTTCGTTGTTTGGCTTCGTTGGTGCAACAAGCCTTCATAATCTAAAATCCGACGCCCTTGATGGTTTCGAAACCCTTGCGGAGTTGGGTTTTCGCCGATCTTTTTTGGGGCGAAATGTGGTTGGTGTGAGCTTGTTTCTTGAAGACAAGAATGTGGATTACAGCTTCGACAATTATGCTCGCGGTGGGCTCAGGGTATTTGGAAGCTTCAACGCGCGCTATGGCTTGACCATTTCTCCTAGCGCGTTCTACTCAAAGAAAAAATTCAGCGAGAACAATCCCCTTTTGACTGGCGATCCGGACGAAGAGACCCTTGGAGTTACATTGCGGATCGAGAAGAACGACATTTTCTTTGGCAACGGTTTTTCGCCGTTTGTCGAGCTTGAGCATTCTCGGACCAAATCTGGTATTGATGCCTTCAGTTATCGAGAGAACAAGTTCAACGTTGGCGTTGAGCGTCGTTTTTAAGTCAATTTCTGATTGAACTCTTGACGCAGCCCGTTCTCCAACTGAGGAGACACCCGCGCATGGCATCCTGGAACTGGACAATGACACCACCGAACGCGCCATGCGGGCCATCGCCCTCGGCCGCAAGAATTACCTCTTCGTCGGATCACCCGCTGGTGGACGGACCGCGGCGGTCGCCCATACCCTAATCGAGACCGCCAAGCTCAACGGCGTCGATCCGCAAACCTGGCTTGCCGATACCATCGCCCGCATCCTCGACTACAAGATCACCTGCGCAAACGACTTGCTGCCCTAAAAATAGCAGTCACACCGGACGCTTACACTCGACAAACTGCAACTCAACAAGAACCGCAAACTTGACAGGGTTTCGGAAACTCGGGATACCGCCCCGGACCCGGTGCCGCGCGCAGGCGCCGGCCTCCGGGGGCTGATCGGAAGGTGGGCAGTGACATGAGGATCTACGTCGCAGGCCATCGCGGCATGGTCGGAAGCGCGATCCTGCGCAGGCTGCAGGCCCGCAGGGCGGCGGGCGAGGCGCTGGAGCCGATCACCCGCAGCCATGCCGAGCTGGACCTGACCGATCAGGCCGCCGTGCGCGCTTTCATGGAGGCGGAGCGGCCCGACGTGGTGATCCTGGCCGCCGCCAAGGTCGGCGGCATCCTGGCCAACAACCGCTATCCGGCGCAGTTCATCTATGAAAACCTGATGATCGAATGCAACGTGATCCATCAGGCCTTCGCCGCCGGGGTCACCCGGCTGCTGCAGCTGGGGTCGAGCTGCATCTATCCCCGGCTGGCCGAACAGCCGATGCGCGAGGACGCGCTGCTGACCGGCCCGCTGGAGCCCACCAACGAACCCTATGCCATCGCCAAGATCGCCGGCATCAAGCTGTGCGAAAGCTACAACCGCGAGCACGGCACCGACTACCGCTCGGTGATGCCCACCAACCTCTACGGGCCGGGCGACAATTTCCATCCCGAAAACTCCCATGTCCTGCCCGCCCTGATCCGCCGCTTCCACGAGGCGGCGCAGGAGGGCCGGGACGAGGTGGTGATCTGGGGCACCGGCACGCCCCGGCGCGAGTTCCTGCATGTGGACGACATGGCCGAGGCCGCGCTTTTCGTGCTCGACCTGCCGAAAGCGGTATATGAAGCCAAAACAGAGCCTATGCTGAGCCATATCAACGTGGGCACGGGCCGCGATGTCAGCATTCTGGAGCTGGCGCGGATGGTGGCCGGGGAGACCGGGTTTTCGGGCCGCATCGCCACCGATCCGGCCAAGCCCGACGGCACCCCGCGCAAGCTGATGGATGTCAGCCGCCTGGCCGGCATGGGCTGGCGGGCGCGGATTCCGCTGGCCGACGGGATCGCGGAAACCTATCGGTGGTTTCTCGACAATCAGGACGTATTCCGGCAGTAGGCCGGGCAGGACAAGGATAACGAGTGCATGGCCCAGATCATCCATCCCCTGTTGCTCTGCGGCGGTTCCGGCACCCGGCTCTGGCCGCTCTCGCGCAAGAGCTATCCCAAGCAGTTCGCCCGGCTGACCGGTGAGGAAAGCCTGTTCCAGGCTTCGGCCCGCCGGCTTTCGGGCGAGGGCTTTGCCGCGCCGCTGGTGATCACCGGATCGGATTTCCGCTTCATCGTGCTGGAACAGCTGGCGGCGGTCGAGATCGCCCCCGCCGCCACCCTGATCGAGCCCGAGGCGCGCAACACCGCCCCTGCGATCCTTGCCGCCGCGCTGGTGCTGGAGGCCCGGGAACCGGGGGCGCTGATGCTGGTGGCCCCGTCCGATCACGTCATCCCCGACGCGGCACGGTTCCGCGGCGCCGTGCAGGCCGCCGCCGCCGCCGCCGCGGCGCAGGCGGGCCGGATCGTCACCTTCGGCATCCGTCCCGACCGGGCCGAGACGGGATATGGCTGGCTGGAACTGAGCGCGGCGCCGGAGGCGGATTTCGCGCCGGTGCCGCAGCCGTTGCGCCGCTTCGTCGAAAAGCCCGACGCGGCCGCGGCGCAGGCGATGCTCGCGGATGGCCGGCATCTGTGGAATGCGGGCATCTTCCTGTTCTCCACCGCCACCCTGATCGCCGCGTTCGAGGCGTTCGCGCCGGAGATGCTGGCCGGTGTGCGCGCGGCGGTCGAAGGGGCCGAACGCGATCTGGGCTTCACCCGGCTGGCGCCCGACCCCTGGGCGGCGCTGGAGGGGATCTCGATCGACTATGCGGTGATGGAGAAGGCCGACAACCTGAGCGTCGTGCCCTATGGCGGCGGCTGGTCCGATCTGGGCGGCTGGGACACGGTCTGGCGCGAAAGCGGCCCGGACGCGGATGGTGTCGTCATCTCCGGCCCTGCAACCGCCCTGGAATGCGAAAACACCCTTCTCAGAGCCGAATCCGACGCGCAGCAGCTGGTCGGGATCGGGTTGCAGGACGTGATCGCCGTGGCGATGCCCGATGCGGTGCTGGTCGCCCGCAAGGACCGGGCGCAGGAGGTCAAGCGGGCGGTGGCGGCGCTCAAGGCCAAGGGCGCGGCCCAGGCCGAGACCCTGCCGCGCGACTACCGGCCCTGGGGCTGGTTCGAGAGCCTGGCGGTGGGTGGGCGTTTTCAGGTCAAGCGCATCCACGTGAACCCGGGCGGGGCGCTCAGCCTGCAGAGCCATCACCACCGCGCCGAGCACTGGATCGTGGTGCAGGGCACGGCCCGGGTGACGATCGACGGCGAGGTGCAACTGGTGACCGAGAACCAGTCCGTCTACATCCCGCTGGGCGCGGTGCACCGGCTGGAGAATCCCGGCAAGGTGGGCATGGTGCTGATCGAGGTGCAGACCGGCACCTATCTGGGCGAGGATGACATCATCCGCTACGAGGATGTCTATGCGCGTGGCCAGGGGACCAAGGGGTAACAGTAGGTCGAGTTACAGGCTCATTGCTTCGAGCCTGCAAGTCAGAACAAATATCAAGCTTCGCAACTCACCCGTTTAGATTTATATTAGAGTTATTCATATTCACCTTTCAGAATTCATCAAGGAGTCCCGTGAAGAAAAACAACGAATCGTCACGGGACTATCACGGGGTTAAGACGGGACTCGTCCTCGTAAGGTGCTGAAAGCTTTAAATTTCCCAAAAGCCATTGCTCTCGACCTAGAACGGTTGGCTTTTATCAATTTTCTTCAACTAAATCTGAACTTGTCCAGGCCTTTTCGGCGCCTGACGGGGCCTATGAGCCGCTGACGGCGGCGGATGTGATTGCCCGGAACAAGGATAGAGGCTGACAGGTTGGCGGTATTTCGCATCCAGCAGGCGGCTGCGCTGCGTCTTGACGAGATATACCGCTACACCAGACGGCGCTGGGGAGCGGACCAGGCCGACGTCTATATCACCGAGCTGTTTGCCTCATTCGAAGAGATCGATGCCGGTGGTGTGGCATCCAAACCGATCCCGGCCGAGTTCGGCGTCGCCGGCTACTACTTTCGGTTCAAACGGCATTTCGTCTACTGGAAAAGACTGTCGAACGGCGAGGTCGGCATCGTCACGATCTTGCATGAGCGGATGCATCAGCTCGACCGTTTCAAGGCCGACCTGCGGTCCGCCTGAGACGAAGCCGGTTCTTTCACATCCGCGTAATGTGGTGTCCCTTTGCGAAACATCCATCTCATGTCCTCTCCGGTGTCGCCAATCCACCTCTCCAAGGCTTCGCTCTGGCCGCGGATTTGCGCCTCGGGACTGGATTATTGTTCCCTCGAACCGGCTCTAGGACTTCGGCGGCCCATGAGCTCTGGGCGTTCGGCACCGATCATGCCTTTTCCTGCCGGGCACCGGCACCGAGATGTGTTGGGCGACAGGCAGAAACATCTGTTGCATGCGTGGTTGAGCCCAACCGCGTCTCTATAAGAAACCTTCACCGCACATGAACAATCAATGTAACGTCAAGTTCTGACCAACCGAACCCTTATAGAAAGCAACCAGTGTATAGGATGTATGCACCAGGAGCACGAAGGTCGGATCCCGTGATTACGGGGATGGGTTCACATGCAGACAACAACGGTCATGAACGTTGTCTTCAAGGGCTTCCGTAGCCGATATGCTTTTCCGGGGGCGAGATCATCAGCCTCCGGAAGCAAGCCCCCACTCTTCTCATACTGGCTCTCCTGTCACCTTGTGACGCAAGGCCGGCATCCCCGTCTATACCGGGACTAGTACAGCAGAGCAGTGGTCTACTCTCAAAGCCCCCTGCCCCACTCGGTAACAACGACATCACGACGTTTCCGGCGGATCTGAATTGCTCCGGGCGGCGGTTGCTTCAGGACAGCGGTACCCCGGGAAAGCGATTGAAGTTTCAGTGCCCGATACTCTTCGTGTTGGGACCACTGCTGTTGCAGTGCGCTCCGGAGCGTCTTCTAGCGCCGCCAACATAAGCGCTCCTTCATCCAGACCGAGAACCTGGGCCAGCGCCGGAACGCGCTTAAGAGGCAACCGCGTTAATCCCAGCGCCATCATCTTCACTTGACTGGCATAGGAAAAGCCAGATCGGGCGGCGATCTCCGCATCGGTCAGACCAGAAGCCTTGATTGCATCGGATAGTATTTCAGCAGTGGAATTGCGGGTCATATTTAATCTCGTGTAAGTCGTTGTTTCGCGATGCACTATCGTAGTCAGCACGCAAAGAGCCGAGTGCAGGCTGGAAGGCCAGTCCGCAGTTGACCCCGAGACGCCTCCTGGAAGACGGCGGTCACTGAAACCCCGAATCTTGTCACTGAAACCCCGAATCTAAAGAGCCTGTCGCTAAAACCCCGACGTTTGTCGTTAAAACCCCGACGTCGGTCACTGAAACCCCGACGTCGGTCACCGAAACCCCGAATCTGAAGGGCTTGTCGCTAAAACCCCGAATCTCAGAGCGACGCGTATTCAAGCCCCCGAAATCGCCGGCCATTGTCCCCAAAGCCTCAACAATCGGACGGGCATAGGACAACCATGAGAGGGGGCGAGATGACATAATCATTGCTACACGACTCTTGAGCCATCAGCGGTGGCGCGCCGAGAAGCCGCAGAGCTCCCTTAGAGAGCCTTTACGATGCGCACAAGGGGAGCGGAGCCCATCATAGCAAAAGTCACTCCAGGCGACGCTCTGTGGCCATTTCCCCAAGAATCTGAGTGTCAGTTCCCCGCCGTCGATTTGAGTAAGCGCCTCCAACATCATGTACCGGTTGGCGATCTGCCATTCGATGTTCAACTTGAACAACACCGCGTCGCTCGAATCTTCATCGCCGGTTTCTACGAGATCTGGGACACGGACTCGGCAACGGCATACAGGAAGCTCCATGTTGATCTTGGTCACCATGGTCTCGGCTTGGACCGTGTGTGAAATGTCGTAACTCCATCTGGATGATCACCCAGGCTACGCATGCCCTCAGGCCACCCGACAAATTACACCACCTTGACGGACGTGACCCTCTAACTGACATCGGCTTATTCCATGCTCCGCAGTTATCTTGTTCTGTACTCAATATTGGTTATATTAGTGACATTTCGCTTGAGGTAGCGGCCATGTCACGCACTACATCCACTTTAACAGTCCGCGTGAGCGGGAGCCTTTGCGAGTTTGTCGCCACAAATGTTGGCGAAAACGGCTCTTATGAGAATGTCAGTGAATACATCCGCGACCTAATCCGACGTGATAAAGAGCGGGTGGAACGCGAAGCTTTCGAGGTACTGAAATCTGAACTTGTCCAGGCCTTTTCGGCGCCTGACGGGGCCTATGAGCCGCTGACGGCGGCGGATGTGATTGCCCGGAACAAGGATAGAGGCTGACAGGTTGGCGGTATTTCGCATCCAGCAGGCGGCTGCGCTGCGTCTTGACGAGATATACCGCTACACCAGACGGCGCTGGGGAGCGGACCAGGCCGACGTCTATATCACCGAGCTGTTTGCCTCATTCGAAGAGATCGATGCCGGTGGTGTGGCATCCAAACCGATCCCGGCCGAGTTCGGCGTCGCCGGCTACTACTTTCGGTTCAAACGGCATTTCGTCTACTGGAAAAGACTGTCGAACGGCGAGGTCGGCATCGTCACGATCTTGCATGAGCGGATGCATCAGCTCGACCGTTTCAAGGCCGACCTGCGGTCCGCCTGAGACGAAGCCGGTTCTTTCACATCCGCGTAATGTGGTGTCCCTTTGCGAAACATCCATCTCATGTCCTCTCCGGTGTCGCCAATCCACCTCTCCAAGGCTTCGCTCTGGCCGCGGATTTGCGCCTCGGGACTGGATTATTGTTCCCTCGAACCGGCTCTAGGACTTCGGCGGCCCATGAGCTCTGGGCGTTCGGCACCGATCATGCCTTTTCCTGCCGGGCACCGGCACCGAGATGTGTTGGGCGACAGGCAGAAACATCTGTTGCATGCGTGGTTGAGCCCAACCGCGTCTCTATAAGAAACCTTCACCGCACATGAACAATCAATGTAACGTCAAGTTCTGACCAACCGAACCCTTATAGAAAGCAACCAGTGTATAGGATGTATGCACCAGGAGCACGAAGGTCGGATCCCGTGATTACGGGGATGGGTTCACATGCAGACAACAACGGTCATGAACGTTGTCTTCAAGGGCTTCCGTAGCCGATATGCTTTTCCGGGGGCGAGATCATCAGCCTCCGGAAGCAAGCCCCCACTCTTCTCATACTGGCTCTCCTGTCACCTTGTGACGCAAGGCCGGCATCCCCGTCTATACCGGGACTAGTACAGCAGAGCAGTGGTCTACTCTCAAAGCCCCCTGCCCCACTCGGTAACAACGACATCACGACGTTTCCGGCGGATCTGAATTGCTCCGGGCGGCGGTTGCTTCAGGACAGCGGTACCCCGGGAAAGCGATTGAAGTTTCAGTGCCCGATACTCTTCGTGTTGGGACCACTGCTGTTGCAGTGCGCTCCGGAGCGTCTTCTAGCGCCGCCAACATAAGCGCTCCTTCATCCAGACCGAGAACCTGGGCCAGCGCCGGAACGCGCTTAAGAGGCAACCGCGTTAATCCCAGCGCCATCATCTTCACTTGACTGGCATAGGAAAAGCCAGATCGGGCGGCGATCTCCGCATCGGTCAGACCAGAAGCCTTGATTGCATCGGATAGTATTTCAGCAGTGGAATTGCGGGTCATATTTAATCTCGTGTAAGTCGTTGTTTCGCGATGCACTATCGTAGTCAGCACGCAAAGAGCCGAGTGCAGGCTGGAAGGCCAGTCCGCAGTTGACCCCGAGACGCCTCCTGGAAGACGGCGGTCACTGAAACCCCGAATCTTGTCACTGAAACCCCGAATCTAAAGAGCCTGTCGCTAAAACCCCGACGTTTGTCGTTAAAACCCCGACGTCGGTCACTGAAACCCCGACGTCGGTCACCGAAACCCCGAATCTGAAGGGCTTGTCGCTAAAACCCCGAATCTCAGAGCGACGCGTATTCAAGCCCCCGAAATCGCCGGCCATTGTCCCCAAAGCCTCAACAATCGGACGGGCATAGGACAACCATGAGAGGGGGCGAGATGACATAATCATTGTGTGCGGGGACATTCAGCAACTTACAGAACTGCTCGGTTCACTATCAACTTTCTGGCCTTGCTTCGTTCATCTAATTGGTGGCGTTAAGGTAAGGCATTTAGCCCCGAACCGACTCTTTCAGTGGCAAGCAGGCTCGTGGCAGGTATGAGTGAAAGGATTTGAAGCATGCGCATTGCGATGATCGGCACCGGTTACGTTGGTCTGGTATCCGGGGTCTGTTTTTCGGATTTCGGCCATGACGTGATCTGTGTCGACAAGGCCGCCCGCAAGATCGAGATGCTGCAGGCGGGCCAGGTTCCGATCTACGAGCCCGGCCTCGATGCGCTGATGGCCAAGAACGTTGCGGCCGGGCGGCTGAGCTTCACCACCAACCTGGCGGCGGCGGTGGCGGTGGCCGATGCGGTCTTCATCGCCGTCGGCACCCCGACCCGGCGCGGCGACGGGCATGCGGACCTGACCTATGTGATGGCCGCGGCCGAAGAGATCGCCCATGCGCTCGACGGCTATACGGTAGTGGTGACCAAATCCACCGTGCCGCTGGGCACCAACCGCAAGGTGCACGAGGTCATCGCCGCGGCCAATCCGGCCGCCGCGTTCGATGTCGCCTCGAATCCCGAATTCCTGCGCGAAGGCGCGGCGATCGACGATTTCATGCGCCCCGACCGGGTGGTGGTCGGCGTCGAGAGCGATCGCGCCGCCGAGGTGATGGCCGAGATCTACCGCCCGCTCTACCTGCGCGATTTCCCGATCCTGACCACCGATCTGGAAAGCGCCGAGATGATCAAATACGCCGCCAACGCGTTCCTGGCGACCAAGATCACCTTCATCAACGAGATCGCCGGCCTGTGCGAGCGGGTCGGTGCGGATGTGAAAGAGGTGGCGCGCGGCATCGGCCTGGACGGCCGGATCGGCAACAAGTTCCTGCATGCGGGTCCGGGCTATGGCGGGTCGTGCTTTCCCAAGGACACCGCGGCGCTGGCGCGGATCGGGCAGGAGCATGCCCACCCGATGCAGATCACCGAGACCGTCATCCGCGTCAATGACGAGGTCAAGAAGCGGATGATCGAAAAGATCCGCGACGCCTGCGGCGACAGCTTCAACGGCAAGACCGTGGCGGTGCTGGGCGTCACCTTCAAGCCCAATACCGACGACATGCGCGAGGCGCCGTCGCTGACCATCGTGCCCGCCCTGATCGGCGGCGGGGCGCGGGTGCGGGTGGTGGATCCGCAGGGCCGCGCCGAGGGCGAGGCGCTGCTGCCCGGCGTGACCTGGATGGAAGATCCCTATCAGGCGGCGGACGGGGCGGATGCGGTGGTGCTGCTGACCGAATGGAACGAGTTCCGCGCCCTCAACCTGCCGCAGCTGGCGCAGGCCATGAAGACCCCGCGCATGATCGATCTGCGCAACATCTATTCGGCGAAATCGGCCGAAAAGGCCGGATTCGAGTCCTATGTCGGGGTCGGCCGGGCGTCGTGAACGTTTCGCGCGCGAAACGTTTCGTTCATCCTTGCAGCGCGCGCAGCCAGTCCTCCAGCGCCTCGGCCAGCCGGTCCGAGACCGCGTCGCCGACCAGTTCGATGCGCCGCTGATCCGGGCTGAACCGCATCTCGAGCCCGGGACCCGGGCGGGTGACGATCCGCTCGCCCGGCGCCGTCGCGGGGCCGGGCTGGCGCAGCCGGGGCCGCGCGGGCGGTTCGGGGTCGGCGGGCGGAGCCGGAGGCGCGGCCCGCTCGGCCAGCGCCGCCGCCAGGATCCGCATCTCGGCCTCGGCGCCGTCGCGCGGGCTGGCGCGCAGCCGGTCGGTCAGCGCATCGGCAAAGCCCGGATCGCGCCCCATCTCGCGGACCAGCGCCAGGCCCAGCTTTTCGCTGATGGCGGAGGGGAAGTAGAGCACCGCGTCGAACGCCTCGACCAGCGCCATGAAGGTGCCGATCTTGGAGCGTTTCGACCGCGTCGCATTGCCGAACAGCCCCTGCAGCGCCGCCTTCTGGGTGGGATAGACCCCTTCCTTCATCGCCCGCACCACGATGCGCGCGCGTTCGTAATGGCTGAGGTTCACCCGGATCTCGTTTTCCTCGACCATCGCCACATAGGCGTCCTGCGCGGTCTCCGGCGTGATCACCATCGCCCGCACCCGCGCGAATTTCGGATCCGAACTGTCCTTGTGGAGCCGTTTCAGCGCCGTCAGCCGCCGCCAGCCCGAGATCAGGCCATGGGTCCGCCCGCCGGCGGGGTCGGGCAGCGCCACCACCTCGATCGGCATCTGCTGGCCGCGGGCGCGCAGCGACTCCATCAGCGACACCATCTCTTCCTCGTTCTGCTCCAGCCGGTCGCGGACCAGGTGGCGCTCGTCGATGGCTTCCAGCGGCAGCAGCTCGATCATCCGCCCCTCGGTCCGGGCGCGGGACAGCGCCTCGCTCACTTCCGCCAGCGCCGCCGTGGCCGAGGCTTCGCCCGCCACCTGCGCGATCGGGGCCGCGTTCACACCCAGCGGCATCGATTTGGTCTCGGGCGCGGCGCCCAGGTAATCGACCCGCGCCGGGGTCAGTCGCTTGCGTTTGGCCATCTCTGCTCCTCCTCACCTGTCCCTTTGCAGGATCATTCCGCCGCCTGCTGCGCCGCCAGCTCGTCGCGCCGCCAGACACCCAGCAGCAGCCGCTTGAAGGAGGCATAGGTGGCGTCGAAGGTTTCGCGGCCGCGGGCATAGGTCTCACGGTTGAAATCGCGGTAGTCGGCCTCGTAGATGCCGCTCACCTGCTCGCCCGCCTGGCCGATCAGCGCGGTGAAGTCCTGCCGGTGCGGCGACAGCGTCTTGCCCAGATAGGCCTGCATCAGCGCCGCCAGCTCGCCCTGCTGGGCGCCGTCGAACCGGGTGATCACCGCCCGCACCGCATCCCATTCAAAGGCCATCTCGGGCCGGCCCAGGGCGCGGGCGGCGACATTCTCGCCCTCCTCGATGCTGGCGAAGGTGGAATGCAGCATGTCGAAGAACCGGCCGGTGGAGTCGAATTCCAGGAAGGACGCCCCCAGCGGCACCAGCAGGATGTCCGCCGCCGCCAGACCGTTGATGGTCAGGTATCCCAGCGCCGGGGGCGTGTCGATGAACACAAGGTCGTAGGCGTCCAGCACCCCGTCCGCCGCCAGCCTCTCGGTCAGCGCGTCCCACAGCTTCCAGCCGCGCGCCTGCATCCGCCAGACCGGGATTTGGAATTCGGCCCAGTACAGGTTCAGCTGCGCGCCGATCAGGTCGATATTGGGCCAGTGGGTGGACTGGATCACGTCCCGCGCGGTCATGTTCATCGCCGCGTTCAGCGCCTCGTCGAGCGGCTGGGGCGGATCGCCCCTGTCGAGCCGGCGCTGGTTCTCGATCCGCAGATATTCGCCGTAGTGGCGGGCCAGCAGCGGAAAGGCGGTCTGCCATTCGTCCTCGACCTTGCCGCCGAAGATCGAGGTCATCGAGCCCTGGCTGTCGAGATCGACCACCAGCACCTTGTAGCCGTCGAGCGCGGCCGACATCGCCAGATGCGCCGCCGTCGAGGTCTTGCCCACCCCGCCCTTGAAATTGGCCACCGCCACCATCTTGGCGGGCTGGCCGGCGGGGCGGTAGGGCAGGTAGTTCTTGGCCTTCGAGCCCTGCGCCCCGAAAAACGCGCGCAGCCGCAGCACCTCGTCCAGGGTGAACCACTTGGCGCCGCCCTCGGTCTCGGACCGGCCCTGCGGCAGGTCCGGGTTCTGCTTCAGCACGCGGCGGAAATGGGCCTGGGCCACCGGAATCAGATAGCGGGTGATCTCCCAGGTGGAGAACAGCCGCAGCGTCTTGCGCCCGTCCTCGTTCAGGCCGCGGCTGGCCAGATCGGCGCGCCCGCGGGCGCAGGCCTGGGCGATCGCCGCGAACCCGTCCGAGCCTGTGGGCAAGTCCAGATCCGCCAGCGCCGCATCGGCATCGATGTTGAAATAGGGGGGGAGGGGGGTGCCGTCCTTCGCCATGATGAATACCGCTCGATGTATCGTGTTTTCCCCATGATACGCAAAAACGCGATACATGAAAGGAAAACGCGCACAAGGCGCGGTTTTTCTCAGCAAAATAAGGGGATGGTGGTGCCAATATGGCGCAAATTTCGGGGGGGGTGCGAATTTTTTCGGGTGTTAGATTCGTGTTATTTCCTGTTACGGGAGGAATGATCCGCGGGGAAAGCCCAATCAAACAAGGGGCTTGAGGCGGTTTTCGGGGGCCTTGCCGACTCTGAAACCCCGAAGAAACGATTCCGAACCCCCGATGGCGCGACTCCGAACCCCCGATGGAAACCGTTGTGCGGGCTTGTGGATAACTCTAGGGTGGGTGTCACTGAAACCACGAAAGAAAACGAGTCGGATACCGACCGCGAACAGGGCCCCGCAAGAGGGCGGCAAGGCAGAGAGCGATGGGCAGGGCAGTCACAGATACGGCCGGGGGGCTTCTCCCGGACCGCCGGCAGCAGGGCGATTTCTTCGTCTGCGACATTTTCGATGCGATCCCCAAGGATGACCTGGCCAGCATGGAGCATCCGCTGTTTTCGCTGGCGACCCGTCCCGACCGGCGGATCCTGGACTATGAGCACAACGGGGTGCGGATCACGGTGACGCCATCGGTCAAGGGGCTGGCCACGATCCATGACAAGGACATCCTGATCTTCTGCATCAGCCAGCTGATGGCGGCGATCAATGCCGGGCGGCGGGTGAACCGCACGCTGACGCTCAAGGCGCATGACCTGCTGGCGGCGACCAACCGCGAGACCAGCGGAGACGCCTATCGCCGCCTGCGCGAAGCCTTCGAGCGGCTGGCGGGCACCCGCATCACCACCAACATCGTGACCGGCGAGCAGGAGACCACCACCGGATTCGGCCTGATCGAGCGCTGGGAGATCGTGCGCAAGACCCGCGGCGGGCGGATGATCAGCGTGGCGGTGACGCTCAGCGAATGGCTCTACCGCGCGGTGCTGTCGAAATCGGTGCTGACGCTCAGCCGCGACTATTTCCGCCTGCGCAAGCCGCTGGAGCGGCGGGTCTACGAACTGGCGCGCAAGCATTGCGGCCGCCAGCCCGCCTGGACGGTGTCGGTGGAGACCCTGCTGAAGAAATCCGGCAGCGCCAGCCCGCGCCGGGTGTTCCGCAAGATGCTGCGCGACATGATCGCGGCCGACCATCTGCCCGATTACGAGATGCGCGAGGAGCCGGGCGACCTGATCCGGTTCAGCCCCCGGGCCGGCCTGGTCGAGCCCGACCGGGCGCCCCCCGCGCTCGGTCCGGAGGTGCTGGAAGAAGCGCGGCGGCTGATGCCGGGGGCGGATGTCTACGGACTCGAGGCGGAATGGCGCGGGGTCTGGGCGCGCTCGGGCGCGCCGCGGCTGAGAAAGCCCGACGCGGCCTTCCTGGGCTGGGTGCGCAAGCGGGCCGGCGCCTGAGGCCGGCCGGGCGTCGCGCCTTGCGTCATTGCTCGACCGAAACCGGCAGGTCCATGCCGTGCTCCTTCAGCAGCGCATGGCGGCGCGCGGTCCGGAGATCCTCGGCCACCATCTCGGCGCACATCTCCTGCACGGTGATCTCGGGCTCCCAGCCCAGTTTCTGCTTGGCCCGCGACGGATCGCCCAGCAGCGTCTCCACCTCGGCCGGGCGGAAATAGCGCGGGTCGATGCGCAGGATCACGTCGCCCACCTTCAGCGCCGGGGCCTTGTCGCCCTCGATCGCCGTGACGGTGGCGATTTCCTCGGTCCCGGAGCCGGAAAACGCCAATGTCAGACCCAGTTCCGCCGCCGCCCAGGTGATGAACTCGCGCACCGAATACTGCACCCCGGTGGCGATCACGAAGTCCTCGGGCGCGTCCTGCTGCAGCATCATCCACTGCATGCGCACGTAATCCCTGGCATGGCCCCAGTCGCGCAGCGCGTCGATATTGCCCATGTAGAGGCAGGGCTCCAGCCCCTGGGCGATGTTGGCCAGCCCCCGGGTGATCTTGCGGGTCACGAAGGTCTCGCCCCGGCGCGGGCTTTCGTGGTTGAAGAGAATCCCGTTGCAGGCATACATCCCGTAGGCCTCGCGATAGTTCACCGTGATCCAGTAGGCATAGAGCTTGGCCACCGCATAGGGCGAGCGCGGGTGAAACGGCGTCGTCTCGCGCTGCGGCACTTCCTGCACCAGGCCGTACAGCTCCGAGGTGGAGGCCTGGTAGAAGCGGGTCTTCTTCTCCAGCCCCAGAAACCGGATCGACTCCAAGAGGCGCAGGGTGCCGATCGCGTCCACGTCGGCGGTGTATTCCGGGGCCTCGAAACTGACCGCCACGTGGCTCTGGGCGCCCAGGTTGTAGACCTCGTCGGGCTGCACCTCCTGCAGGATGCGGGTCAGGTTCGAACTGTCGGTGAGATCGCCGTAATGCAGGCGGAACCGGGCATGGTCGGTATGCGGATCCTGATAGATGTGATCCACCCGGTCGGTGTTGAACAGCGAGGCCCGGCGCTTGATGCCATGCACCTCATAGCCCTTGTCCAGCAGGAACTCCGCCAGATACGAGCCGTCCTGGCCGGTGATACCGGTGATCAGCGCTTTTTTCATATGGTTCTTCCGAATAGGTGCGGTTTTCGGGGCCGGTCTATCCTGATTGCCCCGGGGCTGGAAGGGACGATCCGAAAGACGGCGGCGCGGCGGGGCAGGGGAGGCGCATTCGCGGATGTTTTGTGATCCCGGTTTTTCCTCCATATTTTGGGGACTGGTCGTTATGGCGTTCATTCATGATAGGTTATGCGCATTACCCGGGATAGTTCGGAGCCTTGGATTGAATAATTGATAACGTTCAGTTATCAGTTATGATTGGATTTGGCACGAAATGACCACTGGCGAGTGTGAAAGCCGCCTCGGGCCGCCCGCCCGAGAACGGGGTACGGTCTTTCGAAGGCACAGACCCAGCGGATGCCCCCAGCGCTTCGCAATTTCTATGGCGCTAATGCTTAGGAAAGCCATGCTGCCACTCACGCCGGCGGTTCCAGATTTCTTTCCAGACCCGAGCGTTTTCGCCCTCCGGGTTCTGAACCGAAAACGCAAGCTTTCTGGTCCAGGGCCAAATTCTGAACAGGGCTCGGGCCGGCAGTCTCTGCCAAACCGGGATGTGGCGTGCGATCAGTTCGCTCTTGGCGCTGAGAAGGCGCACCATCTTTTCACTGCGGACCTTTTCCGAAGCGCCGCCGTAATGCACGATCACGGCCTCGGGCGTCACGCGCGGCGCAGCCCCGATGTCACGGGCGGCGCGAAGGCAGAGGTCGGCCTCTTCTCCATACATGAAGAAGGTCAGGTCGAACCCTCCCAAGGCGTGCCAATCCGAGCGCCGGATCAGCAGAAAGCATCCCGTCACGATATCGACCCAGCGCTCGGATCCGCGATCCCATCCGCCGTAGGCCTCCGAATTGAAAAGCGGGCTGTTCGGAAAGATGCCGGTCAGACCGGACGTCCGGCAAAATATGTTCCACAGGCTCATTCTGCGCCAGCAGGAGGTGGGGTTCAGGCTGCGATCCTCATAGAGAGTTCGCCCGCCCCATATCCGTGCCTCCGGGTTCCGTCCGGCAAATGCGACCAACTTGTCGATGGCCCCGTCCAGCACAACGGTGTCGGGGTTCAGCAACAGCAGATATTCCCCCTGTGCCCGTTCGGCCGCGATGTTGTTCGCCTTGGCAAAACCATGGTTCTGGGTTTCGGCCAGAAGGACAATATCCGGAAATTCCGCGGCAATCGCTTCGGCCGACCCGTCGTTCGACGCATTGTCCACCACGATCAGTTCATAGGGCAATCGTGTCTCTGCCCGAACCGAGCGCAGGCAGTCGAGCGTCATGTCTCGGGTATTGTAACTGATGACGAGAATGGAAATTTTTGGAACGGTTTCGGTCATAGAACTTTTCCATTGCCACAATCGGCGTACTAAAAACAACGGTGGTTTCCGGCCATTCTATGGCCAACGTCCTGGTTCAACACAACCCTTGGAAATACCGTGTTTCGCGTGCGAAACACTTCGGACTTGCAACCCTCTCCCCCGTCGATCTTCCATCATTGAACACGTCCTTATCCCGGGCGGACGGCTGACCCTCAAGGCGATGGGTGTCCGCGGGCTTGGCAAAGGGGTCGCCGAGAAGCCGACCGGATCCGGCCCGGGGTCAATTCTATGCTGCAAAAAACGGCATATGTCGCTGACATTGCCTGTGTTTTGACGAGGCCAAACGCGTTTCAAGATTCGACAACATGTGATTTGCGCGCTGGCGCAGGATTTTGTCTCATTGTTCATGAAGCGGATGCAGTGCATGGGTTTTCATGTCTTTGGTATCGATTCTTGAACGCGGCGCGACCGTCGAACCGTTCTGCGAAGTTCCGCGATCCTTTTGAAAATGGTCTAAAGATGTACAGGTTAGGACAATGCCCGTTTCGACCGAATGGTGCCAAGGGGTAGGCGGCGGGAGCCGCGACCGCTACAATCGTGGCATGATTGAGTCACTTCGGCCTTGAAAAGCCGGCCCGATCGTCCAAGGTTCGTTGCCGGGAGCGTGGTGTTGCGCGACCCGTGTTTGAGTGTAGGTGTTTTGCAAGGTTGTCGGTCGCATGAGTTCTGAGGATCTCTATATTGGGCATTTCGGACTGACCGAGCGGCCATTCACCCTGCTGCCGGATCCCGGTTTCCTGTTCTGGTCGGAGCCGCACAGGCGCGCCTTCATGGTTCTGGAATTCGGGGTCATGTCCCGGGCGCCGATCACGCTGATCACCGGCGAGATCGGATCGGGCAAGACGACGCTGATCCAGAAGCTGCTCGGCCAGATGGACGAGGATGTCACGACCGGGCTGATCTCGAACGCGCAGCGCGGACGCGGCGAGATGCTGCAATGGGTTCTGAACGCGCTGGATGTCGAGGCCAATCCGCGGGCGCCCTATGTGCAGCTGTTCCAGAAGCTGCAGGATTTCCTGATTGCGGAATATGCCGCCGGCCGGCGGGTGGTGCTGATCTTCGACGAGGCGCAGAACCTGTCGCGCGAAGGTCTGGAAGAACTGCGCATGCTGACCAACATCAATGCCAACAAGGACGAGCTGATTCAGCTGATCCTGGTCGGCCAGCCCGAACTGCGCGACATGGTTCTGGACCCGGGCATGCGCCAGCTGGCCCAGAGGGTGGCGGCGAGCTTTCATCTGCCGGGCATGGATCGCGGGACCGTCCGGGACTATATCGCGCATCGCCTCAGGGTGGTGGGCGGCACCGGGGAGGAGTTCCCGGAGGACGCCTGCGCGCTGATCCACCGGGCGACGGGCGGCATTCCGCGGCTGGTCAACCAGCTTTGCGAGTTCGCCATGCTCTATGCCTGGAGCGACGACAGCAAGGTGGTGTCGGACCGGATCGTGCGGAACGTGCTCGAGGACGGCGTGTTCTTCGGCGCCTTCTCCCTGCCCGAGGCCGCGGAGAAGGAGCAGTTTCAGGTGCTGACGCTCCGGCAGGAAGAACGCGTGGCGCCCGAGGAAAAGGCGGGATGACGCCATGGCATTGCAACCGGGCGCAGGTTGACGGGAAACGGAAAGGCTGAACGTGGATATCCGGTATTATTGGTCGATCTTCTCGCGGCGCCTGCCGTATTTCATGCTGGTCGCGGCGGTGATCAGCGCCGTCTCGGTCATCGTCGCCTATTCGCTGCCGCCGGCCTATGTGTCGGAGATGAAGCTGATCGTCGAAGCGCCGCGGATCCCGGACGAGCTGGCCGCCTCGACGGTGCGCACCCCGGCACAACAGCAACTCGAGATCCTCGAACAGCGGCTGCTGACCCGCGCGAACCTGCTCGACATCGCCAACCGGCAGAAGGTGTTTGAAAACATGTCCGAGATGACCGCGGACCGGATTGTCGAGGCAATGCGGGCGCGGACTGTTGTGGCGGGCAGCAACTTCAAGGACCCGGTGCCGCTGATGCAGATCAGCTTCGAGGCCCGCTCGGGGATGATCGCGGCGGGCGTTCTCAACGAATATCTGACCCTGATTCAGCAGGAAGATGTCGAATCCCGCACCGGGCGCGCGTCGCAGACGCTGGACTTCTTCGAACAGGAAGTGGCGCGGCTGAGCGAGGAATTGGCCGAAGGCAACGCCCGTCTTCTGGCGTTCAAGACCGAAAACGCCGACGCGCTTCCGGAAGGTCTCAACTACAAGCTCAGCAGGCAGACCCTCCTGCAGGAGCGGCTGGCGCTTCTCGAGCGCGAGATCGCCGGGTTGGAGGATCAGCGCAAGAACCTGGTGCTGATCTTCGAATCCACCGGGCGGGTGAGCGGGTACGAGGCGGCGCAGCCGTCTCCGGAACGCCAGCAGCTCGAGGATCTGCGCCGCCAGCTCAGCGAGGCCTTGGTCATCTATTCCGAGGAAAACCCGCGGGTGAGGGTGCTCAGGGCGCGCATCGCCGAGCTTGAGAAGACGGTGCAACCGCAGCCGGAGTTCGAGGGGACGACGACCGGCAATGCGCTGCTGGACGTACAGTTGGCTGAACTCGCAACACGCATTGACGTGCTCCAGAAACAGCAAGCAGCCACGAAAGAGCAGCTGGAAGAAGTGACCGAGATGATCAACCGGACCCCGGCCACCTCGATCCGGGTCGAGGAACTGACGCTGGATCGGAATAACATTCAACAGCAATACAACCTGGCCGTCGACCGCCTGTCGCGGGCCAGTACCGGCGAGCGGATCGAGGTGACGGCGCAGGGTCAGCGAGTGTCGGTGATCGAACCTCCGGTCGTGCCGACCCAGCCCTCCAAGCCCAACCGGCTCATGATCGCCGGCGGCGGCAGTTTCGTGGGTATTCTGGCCGGGTTCGGCCTGGTCGTGCTGCTGGAACTGCTGAACCGTTCGATCCGACGGCCCGAGGATCTGGTGGCCCGCCTGGGGATCACGCCGCTGGCGACCATCCCCTATATCACCACGCCGGGGGAAGTCTGGCGCCGGCGGGCGTTCAAACTGGCGCGGCTGGCGATCATACTCATCAGTGTGTCGGCGGGCGTTTACGCGATACACACCTATTATCAGCCACTGGACCTGGTTGCCGAACAGGTCATGGACAGGATTGGCACGCGCTGGTGAGGCGCGGCGCGAAGGAATTTGATCGGGAAGGATGACGGTCGATGGAGAAACTGCAGGTTGCCATAGAAAAGGCCCGTACGCAGCGGCAGAAGATCGGCCGGGCGCAACCGTCCGTCGAGCCGGCGACGGCGCCCGCAAAACCGGCGGACGAAGCCTTGCGCGACCGCTGGGAAGGGCTCAAGCCGATCACGGTGCCGCCGCGCGCCATCAGCCGCAACCGGCTGATCGCGAGCGCCAACGGCACCAAGGTGGGGCCCTTCGACATGCTGCGCACCCGCATCCTGCAGCAGGCGCGGGCCAATGGCTGGAAACGGGTTGCGCTGGTCTCGCCGCACAGCGCCTGCGGCAAGAGCACCACCGCCGCCAATCTCGCCTTCAGCTTCGAACGCCAGGCCGATCTGCGCACCATGATTCTGGATCTCGACCTGCGCCGCGGCGGCTTGCGGAAGATCTTCGACCAGAACTGCGCCCATACGATGGGCGACGTGCTGCAGGGGACGGTGCCGTTTTCCGAGCACGGCCGCCGGCTCGGTGCCAACGTCGCGCTCGGCTTCAACGGCAGCCCCGTCCGGAACGCCGCCGAGATCCTGCAAAGCGGAAAGACCCCCGAGGTACTGGAGGCGATCGAAGCCGATTTCGAGCCGGATATCGTGCTGTACGACATGCCGCCCCTGATGGAGGTGGACGACAATTTCGGGTTCCTTCGAAACGCCGACTGCGCCCTGCTTCTGGCCGAGGCGGAACGCACCACCATCGATCAGGTCGATGTGGCCGAGCGCCAGCTGGCGGAGCTGACCAACGTGATGGGCGTGGTTCTCAACAAGGCCCACTACACGGATGGGGTATACGGGTACGGCTATGGCTATGGGGCTGCCGAATAGGTCTGGCCCGCAAATATTCCGCGCGCTGTTTCGAACGATACGAACCGACGGATACGGACATTTGATAAATTCCGACGACGCAAACGAACCGGTATTGGAGCAAACAAGGTGATTGTCCCTGTCATTCTGAGCGGCGGAACCGGAAGTGAGCTCTGGCCAAGCTCCCGGGCCGCCTATGTCAAGCAGTTCGTTGAGATGACGAAAGGGGAAAGCCTCTTTCAGAATACTCTGCGGCGGGTGTCCGGTGCCGAATTCGCAGCCCCCGTGTTTCTCACCAACCAGGATTGCCGCTTTCTGGTGGAAGAGCAGGCAGCACAGTTGGGGCTGAGCGATGGACGGGTTCTTCTGGAACCCTTGCCGCGCGGGGTTGCGCCGGCGGTTTTGACTGCGGCGTTGAGCCTGGCGGAAACCCCCGACACCTTGATGCTGGTTGTGCTGGCCGATCATGCGATATCGGATGCGGACGCGTTCCATCGGGCGATCCAGACGGGCGCGGACGCCGCCCGGCAGGGCGCATTGGTCGCCTTCGGCGCCACACCCGACCCTTCGCGGAGGGGGAACGGCCATTTGGCTCTGGCCGACCCGGCAGAGCCGGGGCGGGCGCTGCAACTGAACGGATTCCACGAAGCGTCCGAGCCCGCACCCGCAGCACACGCGTTGGCGAATACCGGTATGTATCTGTTCCGCGTCGGCGATATCGTTTCCGCCTTCGACGCCCATGCCCCTGAACTGGCCGAACTGTGCCGTCAGGCTCTGAAACGGGGGGAAGACGACCTCGGCGCCCTTCGCCTGGACGCGGAATCCTATGAGAAGATCCCCACCGCGGCGATCGAATCCGCGGTCCTTGCGAAGGCCGGAAACGCCGTCGCAGTCCAGCTCGAGTCGGGCTGGTCCGATCTGGATGGCTGGGACGCGCTGCACGCGATGCTGCCCACGGATGACAAGGGCGTCGCCTGCACGGGACCGGCCACCGCGGTGGATTGCGAGAACACGCTCCTGCGCAGTGAGGAGGAAAGTGTCCGGCTGGTCGGGCTGGGGCTGAAGAACATCGCCGCGATCGCCACGCGCGACGCGATCCTCGTGGCCGACATGGACCGCGCGCAGGATGTGGGCGCGGCCGTCGCCGTGCTCCGGCGCGAGGGCGCACCGCAGGCCGTCGACTATCCGCGCTTTCACCGGCCCTGGGGCTGGTACGAAACGCTCTGCCTGGGCGGCCGGTTCCAGGTCAAGCGCATCATGGTCAAGCCCGGCGGCATCCTGAGCCTGCAGAGCCATCATCACCGTGCCGAACACTGGGTCGTGGTGGGCGGCACCGCGCGGGTCACGGTGGGCGAAGAGGTCAAACTGCTGTCCGAGAACGACTCCGTCTACATTCCGCTGGGCGCGGTCCACCGGATGGAGAATCCCGGCAAGCTGCCGATGTATCTGATCGAGGTGCAGACCGGTTCCTATCTGGGAGAGGATGACATCGTGCGTTATGAAGACATCTACAACCGGGGATGATCCCGCACGGCACGTCGGCACCCTTGAAGCCGGCGCGTGCCGTGGTGTTTGAAGCGAATTCTGGATTACCAAAATCGGGTTGAATTTGATGAAGATTGCAGTTTTGGGTTTGGGGTATGTCGGTTTCACGGCCGCGTGCTGTATCGCGAGCGAAGGTCACGAAGTGATCGGGATCGACGTCAACCCGGAGAAGGTACGCCAGATCAATGCCGGACAGGCCCCGATCGTGGAACCTCGCGTGCAGCAGATGCTGCAGGAGGGTCTGGACGCAGGGCGGATCGCGGCGGACACCGCCATCGGAGCGCACCTGGATGATTGCGATCTGGTCATTGTCTGCGTGGGCACGCCCTCGGCGGCGGACGGGTCGCACAATATGGGGTTCATCGCGGATGTGACACGGCAGATCGCAGAGGCGCTGACCCGCGAACGGGCGCGTCCGCTGACGGTGGCCTATCGCTCGACTTTTCGGCCGGGAACGGTCGAGGAGCTGGTCCTGCCCATCTTCGAAGCCACCCTGGGCGACGCGGCGGAACGGATGGTTTCCGTGGTCTACAATCCCGAGTTCCTGCGCGAGGGCAGCGCCGTCGAGGACTACTTCAACCCCCCGAAGATCGTGGTCGGAACCCGGGACGGATTGCCGAATGACGTGATGGAGGACTTGAACGCGAATATCGACGCCCCCGCGTTCATCGTCAGATATCGTGAGGCGGAGATCACCAAATTCGTCGACAACAGCTGGCATGCGACAAAGGTCGCCTTTGCCAATGAGGTCGGCCGGGTCTGTCTTGCTTTGGGGATATCGGCGCAGCAGGTGCACCAGATATTCGTCGCCGACACAAAGCTCAACATTTCGCCGCATTACCTGCGCCCCGGCGGGGCGTTCGGAGGCTCCTGCCTGCCGAAGGACGTTCGTGCGTTTCAGAATATCGCAACCGATATCGGCGCCAGCATGCCGCTGATCAGCAATTTGCTCATTTCAAACGAGATGCACAAACACCGGCTGTTCGAATATGCCACCGAAGGCCTGGACAAGACGGCGCGGATTCTGCTGGCCGGCCTGGCCTTCAAGGCCGGCGTGGATGACTTGCGGGAAAGCCCGAATGTCGATCTGGCCCGCAAGCTTCTGGCTGCTGGATACAACCTGGAGATCTATGACCCCAGTATCGACGCCACCAAGCTTGTCGGCGCCAATCTGGGATATGCCTACAGTCAGCTGCCGGCCCTGGAGCGCCTGCTGGTCGATCGCGCCCATGTCGAGAAGACCCGGTATGACAGGGTCATCGCGTCGAATGCGACCATTGACAGTCTGGATCTGTCGAACGGCCCGGACATTCGTCATGTGGGGCAGTTGCCGTGAAGGATTCAGCGCCAATCCAAACCCCGAAGATGGATGCCGCCCGGCAGCAGCGCCCGCTGTCCGGCCGGCGGGTGCTGATCATCGTCGAGAACCTGCCGGTTCCTTTCGACCGGCGGGTCTGGCAGGAGTGCCGCACATTGCGTGCGGCGGGGGCGGACGTCGCCGTGATCTGCCCGACCGGGAAAGGGTATGAAGCGCGGTATGAAGAGATCGAAGGGGTGCATATCTACCGCCACGATCTGCCATTGGATGCCAGCGGCGCGCTGGGGTATTTGCTGGAATACGGCGCCGCGCTGTTCCACGAGCTGAGATTGGCGCTGAAAATCGCCCGGCGCCACGGGTTCGATACCATCCAGGCCTGCAATCCGCCGGATTTGATCTTTCTCGTCGCCTTGCCGTTCAAGCTGTTCGGCAAACGGTTCATTTTCGATCATCATGACATCAACCCGGAACTGTACGAGGCCAAGTTCGGCAAGAGGGGGTTCTTCTGGAAACTCATGGTGCTGTTCGAGCGTTGGACGTTCCGCACCGCGGATGTCGTCATCTCGACGAACGAAAGCTACCGGGCGATCGCGCAAGAGCGGGGCGGCATGGCGTCCGAGGATGTGTTCGTGGTGCGCTCGGGGCCCGATCTCAATCGGCTGGTGGTCGGCGAGCCGAACCCGAAATGGCGCAACGGGCGTGCACATCTGGTCGGCTATGTCGGCGTCATGGGGGATCAGGAAGGTATCGACCTTCTGCTGGATGCGGCGCGTATCATCGTACAGGACCGCGCGCGCGACGTGCAGTTCGTGCTCGTGGGCGGGGGAAGCGCGCTGGACGGGCTGAAAGCCCAGGCCGATGAACTGGGTTTGACCGACCACGTCACGTTTACCGGCCGCGCACCCGATGCCGATCTGTTCGAAGTGCTTTCGACGGCGGATCTATGTGTGAACCCGGATCGGGTCAATCCGATGAACGACAAGTCGACGATGAACAAGATATTGGAGTATATGGCGTTTTCGAAACCCATTGTGCAATTTGACGTGACCGAGGGACGGTTTTCCGCCGGCAAGGCCTCGCTTTATGCCGCTCCCAACGATACCCGGGACATGGCGGACAAGATTCTTGAGCTTCTCGACAACCCGGAGCAGGCGGCGGAAATGGGCCGGTTCGGCCGGGCGCGGGTCGAAGCGGAACTGGGCTGGGACCACCAGGTCGAGCCCCTGATCGGGGCCTATACGCGGGCCGTCCAGAAAAAGCCGCTCTGACAGGATGGGCCGGGGCTAATCCCAGATTTCGCGATCTCGGCCCATGAACTGGGCCAGTTGCGTGTTCCAATGCTGTAGCCCTGCATCGATATCCGCCATGGCCTGCCTGTCCCGGTCGGATATCTTCCTGGAGGCTTTTCCGGTATTCAGACTCAAATACAGTGGCTTGAACAAGGTCTTCACGCCCCCCGGCATGTTTCTTCGAGCCGAACGGACCAATCTGTGCAGCTTGATGGACTTGACCTTGACCGTCTCGTTCGCTTTCGGGAAGTCGTAGGTTCGATAGAATTCGGTTCCAAGGCCCAACGCGCGTTCAAGCTCACAAAGCGCCTTGACGGGATTTGCCACGATCTCTTCGAAAATCAGCACGGACATGTTCTGCGGTCTGACGAGTTCTGCCCATTCCTTCAGAAACAACACGTACTGACAATGTTCAATGGCATCTCGCAGCATTGGCCGGTGAGAAATCAGGTCGGGTCTCGAACCGTTTTGCAGGGCGTCTACGAAATTCGCGAATTCGAGATCCTGAGGCAGGAAACCTACGTTGTTCTTTGCGTAATTGAACAGGGAATAGATCCGGGCGGACGGTTTTCTGGCCAGGAAGATGAGATGTTTCCGGCGCAGATTGGGGATGATCCGCCTTGCCGTTTCCTGGTAGTAATATTGCGGTGAAACATCCAGGCGATAGCGCGCCTTTTCCGCGTCGTCTTCCAGAAAATCCCCGTAGCCGTCCAGACCCGTTTCATGATATCCGCCGGGTTTTTTCAGCGGGTCGTCCGCATCCATCAGGAACCGGGCCTCGTTGTCCTTGGTTCCGCAGATCTCCGGATGATCCCGGAGCCATTTCCCCATGGATGTGCTGCCTGATTTTGCGGCGCCAATAATGAAGAGGTTTGGCAAAGTTCTCTGTGGCATATGCATGGAGTTTCTCCGAAGCTCTCGAAACCGGTTGACCTGCTGCTTCTCCAGTATAGGCGTGACTTGATGCTCTGCCGTGATGTGAGGCCGGGCGCGGTCTGCCCGGTACATCAAGGCATATTCAGGATCTAAATAAAGACTTTGTGTCACCCGAACTTCGAAGATGTGACAGGCGGTTTTGAAAGGTGCGGTCCCGCCGGAAACGGGCAATCTGAAAAAACATTCCACTCATTATCGGGTCCCCCGGAGCCCGTCCCGCATGGCAGGTGACGTCATTGCTATGGTGCCGCCCTGTTGCGGCATGGTCATGTGCGCCTCGTGATCACTCCGTGGTACTGACGCTCGCTTTTGTTGAGTCCCCGGCCAAGCAGGACCGGCCAAACAATACGGTCTTTCCAAGATACTCAAAAAAGCCAGTTCCGCCCACCCGTGCGGCATTTTTTTGTCTGCTACATATGGCAGGTCACATGACCATCCCGGGGTCGGCAGGCGCGTCAGGAGGTACTGATAGACCCACATCAGCACCAGAAAGTTCACCACGCGGGCGACCACGGTGCTTGCGGAATTGATGGCGACCAGCTTCTTCGAGACGACGATGTTCTTGTGTTCGACCGCCATGTGCTATCCCGCGATGACGGCGAATTCCGGCCGCAGGCCCATCGCCCGCACCTGCGCGGTGATTTCCTCCTGGTAGAGCGCGTTCGAGATCAGGACCAGATCGGGATTCACCTGGGCCAGCGCCTCGGGGGCGATCACCGGCAGGGCCACGCCGGGGGCCACCAGCCCGTGTTTGCGGGTGTTGAGATCGACCAGCGCCGCCAGCGGGCGGGCGGCCGCGCCAAGCGCGTTGGCAAAGGTGATCCCCTTGGAGCCCGCGCCCCAGATGACGGCGGTGCCGCCGAAGTCCGACAGCCGGTCGCGCCAGCGGTCGAGCTCGGCATTGGCCGCCCTGCCGAACGCCGCCGCCGCCTGGCAGACCGCGCCCGTGCCGGCGTCCAGATAGTCCGGAACGGGGTCGGCGGGGACGGCCTCGACCATCAGGAACTGATCGCCGTATCCGGCGCCGACCGAGACCGGCTCGAACCCGGTGCGGCGGAACAGGGTGGTGATCGCCGGCGCGCTCCAGTACCCCACATGCTCGTAGATCACGTCCCACATCGACACCGCGTCCAGCATCCAGCCCGCGTTCGGCACCTCGAAATAGACGGGAACGTCCCGGTCGCCGATCGCGCGGCGGATATCGGCCAGAAGCGGCACCGGCGCGTCGAGATGTTCCAGCACATGGCGGCACAGGATCGCGTCGAACGGCCGGTCCAGCTGATCCGACCGGAAATACTCGCCCACGATCTCGACCGAGTCGCGGGCGGTGAACGGCGTCGGCTTGCCCGCCATCGACGGATCGAATCCGGTGGCGCTCGCCACCCCGTTCTGCGCCATCAGGTCCAGCATGTGCCCGTCGCCGCAGCCGATCTCGACCACATGCCGGCCTTCCAGCCCGTGCCGCGCCACCAGACCCGCGGCCAGCTCCTCGGCGAAGGCCTGGAACCTGGGCGAGAAATGCAGCGCGTTTTCGTAGCCGGGCGCATAGACCATGCGGTCCGGCGCAAAGGCGCTGTTCCAGATGAAGCCGCAATCGGGGCAGAGCTTGAGATCCACCGTCCCGGCCGGCGCCGCGCGCGCGGCCTCGGCATCCGGCCAGAGCTGGTTGCAGATCACCGGAACCGCGTCCAGCCGGAAGATGTCCTGCGCCTTTCGCGCGGCGCAGAGCGGGCAGGGTGTCGGGGATCCGTCGGTCATACGGCAACGAGCTCCGGGTTGAGGCCCATCTCGGACAGTTGCGCCCCGATCTCGGGCAGGTAGATCGGGTTCATCACGATCACGGTGTCGGGCGGCATCTGCCGCAGGCTGTCGGGGCCGCTGACCAGATGCCCGGTTCCGGGCAGGTATTTGCCCTGCTTGAACGGATTGATGTCGATGACCTGCGCCACCTCGGCCCCCAGGTCGTTGGTAGTCAGGAACGACACGCCCTTGGAGCCGCCGCCCCAGATCGCCACCCGTCGGCCCGCGGCGTGGCGGGTGCGAACGAATTCGGTCCAGTGGCGGCGGGTTTCGGCCACCTTTTGCGGAAAGGCGGCGGCCAGGGCGCGGACGGTGTCCAGATCGTCCTCCTGCGGCAGGGCGGGGCGCCCGGCCTGCGGCGCGGCATACTGGATGATGTACTGGTCGTCATAGGCCAGGTAGAGCCGGGTCACGTCGAACCCGGCCCGCCGGAACAGCCGGGCATGGCTGCCCTGGGTGAAATAGGAGCAATGTTCGAAATAGATGTCCCAGAACGCCCCTTCGGCCAGCACCCGCTGGACATCGGGGGTTTCGAAGAAGATGCCGACATCGCCGCGCCCGCCGATCACCTGCGCGATGTCCTGCATGAACCGTCCCACCTCGGGGATGTGTTCCAGGGTGTGGCGGCAGGCGACGAAATCGGGGATCTCGGCGATGGTTCCGGGATCGAAATATTCGCGCTGAAAGGCGATCTCGTGCCCGTCCGCGCCCGGCAGGCGTTCGGGGATGAAACCGGGATCGACACCGAGGCCGCGGGTGCCGGTCTGTTCGGCCAGCTCCTGCAGGAACTCGCCCTTGCCGCAGCCGATCTCGAGGGTGCGTTTGCCCCTGAGATCGTAAAGCGACGCCACCTCGGCCGCGAGATCGCGGGCGAACCGGTTGAAGGTGCCCGAGAAATGCTGGCTTTCCTCGGTGGTCGAGGCGTAGTCGACCAGCGACAGGTCGAAGACGGAATTGAACACGAACCCGCAATCGCCGCAGAACATCAGCACCAGCGGATGGCGCGGGAAATTCCGCGCCTCCGTTTCGGTTTCGAGCAGGATGCAGCTTTGCACCGGAATGGCGTCGAGCCGGTAGATTTCCGTGAGATTTCGCCCGGTACAGGCCGGGCATGCGGTTTTTTCAGTCATGAAACGATGCCCCGCCTTCAGGCGCCGACGATTTCGAGATCGGGGATCGGCACGACGAATTTGCCGCCGGCCTCCAGAAAGGCCCTCTGCTGGCGGATGATCTCGTCGCGGAAGTTCCAGGGCAGGATCATCACGTAATCCGGCCGGTCCTCCATCAGCCGTTCCGGCTGGTCGATCCGGATGCGCACCCCGGGCATGTACTTGCCCTGCTTGTGCACGTTCCTGTCCACCGCATATTCGATGGCCCGGTCATTCAGATTGAGGAAGTTCAGCATGATCGTGCCCTTGGCCGCCGCGCCATAGGCTGCGATCCGCTTGCCGTCGGCCTTCAGGTTGCCGACCAGCTTGCGGGCCTGTTCGCGGAACGCGCGCACCCGGGCGCCGAAGGTCTTGTAATAGTCGAACCGGTCGAGCCCCAGCGCCCGTTCCTCGGCCAGAATGGCCTGCACCGCCTCGGCGGGCGCGGCGGTCTTGCCGAAATAGAGCCGCAACGACCCGCCATGGATCGGCAGGCGGCGCACGTCGTTGAGATACAGCCCGTGCCGCTCGAACAGCGCCTTGGCCGAGCCGACCGAGAAATAGCACAGGTGTTCGTGATAGATGGTGTCGAACTCGATGAAATCGATCATGTCGCGGACATAGGGAAACTCGACCACCACCGCGCCGTCCTCGGCCAGCAGCTCGGCCATCCCCGCCACCAGATCGTTCTGATCGGCCACATGGGCCACCACGTTGTTGGCGATGATGACATCGGCCCGCCGTCCCTCTGCGCGCAGCGCGCCGGCGACCCGGGTGCCGAAAAAGTCGATCACCGTGTCGATGCCCTTTTCGCGCGCCGCGGTGGCCGGCTGGGTGGCCGGATCGACGCCGAGCACCTGGATGCCCTTTTCCTTGAAGTTCCGCAGCATGTAGCCGTCGTTCGAGGCGATCTCGACCACGAGATTGTCCGGGCCGAGCCTGCGGCGCTCGATCAGTTCGAGCGCGTTGTCGCGGGAATGTTTCAGCAGATCCTCGGAATAGGACGAGAAATAGACATAGTCGTCGCCGAACATCTCCTCGGGCGGCCGGGTTTCCAGCAGCTGCACCAGGGTGCAGTCCGGGCAATAGCCCAGCCTGAGCGGCACCAGCGACTCCTTCTGCGCCAGCCCGTTGGCGTCCAGCAGCCCGTCCGACCGCGGCATCAGCCCCAGATCGAGGATCGGCTCCAGCCCCTTGTGGCCGCAGGAGATGCAGTTGACCCTGGCGCTGTCGGCGGCGAAATCCGCCTGCGCCGCCTCGGCGTCGTCGCGGGGCCGCGCCGCCGCGCCCGCCGGGGTATGCTTGAGCGTGACGTCGATGATGTCGTCGGCGATCAGCTTCTTGATATGCCCGATCCGCTGATAGCGGGGGCCTTCGAACTCTTCCAGCGTCAGCTTCTGCGCCAGGTAGGCCTCGTAGAGCGACTGCGCGCCCCGGCGGGCGTCCCATTGCGGCTTGAACTGCGGCATGACCCGCTGGATCTTGTCGCAGTTCACCCGGTAGGACCGCTTGTCCGGCCCGGCGCCCTCGGCAAAGGTCACCTCGCAGCCCGGCACCACGTCGGCCACGATCTCGGCCAGTTCGCGGATCTGGTAGTTGTGCTCGGTCACGCCGACGTTGAACGCCTCGTTGCGGATCTTCTCGACCGGGGTGTCGAGCGTCGCCAGGAAGGCGCGGCTGATATCCTCGATATGGGTGATCGGCCGCCAGGGCGTGCCGTCGGACTTCATGTGGATGTTGCCGGTGGTCACCGCCCAGGCGACCAGGTTGTTCAGCACCAGATCGAAGCGGATGCGCGGGCTGACGCCATAAGCCGTGGCCGAGCGCAGGAAGGTCGGGCAGAAACCGTCATCGGCCAGGTCCGCCAGCGCCTGCTCGGACCGGACCTTGCTCTCGCCATAGGGCGTCACCGGGTTGAAGGCCCCGGTCTCGTCGATGAAATCGGCGCCCGAGGCCCCGTAATTCGAGCAGGAGGAGGAAAACACGAAGCGCGACACCCCCGCCGCCTTGGCGGCGCGGGCCACGTTCATGGTGCCTTCGAAATTGATGTCATAGGTGGTCTCGGGGCGGAAATCGCCCAGCGGATCGTTGGACAGCGCCGCCAGATGCAGCACCGCGTCGAAGCCCAGCAGGTCGGCCGTCTCGATCTCGCGGATGTCCTTGAGGATCGTCGGAACCTGCGGCATCTCGCCCCCGGGGGCGAAGGTGCAGCGCTCGTAAAGATCGCTGTCGATTCCCACGACGTCATGCCCGGCCGCTTCCAGCATCGGGGTCAACACCGTTCCGATATAACCGCGGTGGCCTGTCACCAGTACTCGCATGCTCATTTCTCCCACACCGCCCAGGGGCGTTCACCTGAATCCCAGAGTTTTTGCAGATTGTGCTTGTCGCGCAGCGTATCCATCGCCGCCCAGAACCCGTCGTGACGATAGGCCATCAGCTGACCGTCCCTGGCCAGATTTTCCAGCGGGGCATGTTCGAACATGACCATGTCGCCCTCGATGTAGTCGAAGACCTGCGGTTCCAGCACGAAGAAGGCGCCGTTGATCCAGCCCTCGGCGGTCTGCGGCTTTTCCTCGAAGGCGGTCACCTGGTCGCCGTCGAACCGCATGTGCCCGTAGCGGGCGGGCGGGCGCACCGCCGTGATCGTCGCCAGCTTGCCGTGATGGCGGTGGAACGCCAGCAGCTTGTGGAGGTCCACGTCGGACACCCCGTCGCCCCAGGTCAGCATGAAGGTTCCGTCGCCCAGATAGGGCTGCAGCCGCTTGACCCGGCCGCCGGTCAGGGTCTCGCCGCCGGTTTCGATCAGATCGACCGTCCAGGGGGCATGATCCTGATCGTGGCGCACCACCGGCTCGGGCCGGCCCATGTTGACCGTGATGTTGCCCGCCAGCGTCCCGTATTCGGCGAAGTAGCGCTTGATGTAGTTGCCCATGTAGCCGAGCGCGACGGCAAAGTCGTTATACCCGTAATGGGAATAGATCATCATGATGTGCCAAAGGATGGGCATGCCCCCGATCTCGACCATGGGTTTGGGCCGGATCGAGGTTTCCTCGGCCAGACGCGTGCCTTTGCCCCCGGCGAGAATAGCGATTTTCATGAAAATTCTCCGTCAATGCAAATGCGCCCAGATCCTTGCCGGAAATTTCCGACAAGGCGCCGGGCCGTCGAAGGGAAGTGAAACATTCCTCCAGAAAACTGGCAATATTTTACCCGACATCGTTTCGTGTCCGAAAACAGTGTGATGTTTTGGAGTCCTTCTTACACCAGAAGCGAGTCGGTATAGATGAATTCGTCGTCGTTCAGAGTCAGGCCGTAGATCCCGTTCAATATCCCGACAAGTTCATCCGCATCGCCGTTCTGGCCCACCCGCCAGATCGCGGTTCCCGGCGTCAGGCCCGGCGCGTCCGTGCTCAGCACATAGTCCGAGGCCGACCCGTTCAGCTGCACTTGGTCGAGTCCCGTCTCGAAGTCCCAGACGAAGCCGTAATCGCTCTCGCCGGCATCGGCGCCGATCCCGTCGTCGTAATAGGTGCCGTTCTCGTCCCCGAAGACGAAGACATCCGTGCCGCCGGCACCGACGAAGACGTCGATCTCGCCCTGGCCCGGCGTGGCGCTGCCGGTATCGACCGCGACCTGGATCTCGGCGCTGTCGTCGCCCTGGATGATGTCGTTGCCGGTGATCTCGGTCACGGTGAGATCGCCGAAGGTCACGTCGAAGTAATGGGCGTTGAGATAAAGCGAGCCGGTGGCGGGCGCTTCGGCGAGGCTGAAGGTTTCGACCGATTGCAGGGTCCAGTCCACCGGCTCGGTCGTGCCTTCTTCCCAGACCTTGAGGCTGTAGACCCGGTCATAGATTCCGGTCTGTTCCACCCGGATGGTGAAATTGTAGGTCAGGCCTTCCTGCAGGTTCAGTTTGGGCGTCACGCCCAGAACCTCGGACCATTCGTGGTAGCTGTGATTCTTGAAGCGTTCGTTCGTGTAGTAGAACGCCGCGCCGGGCTCCCAGCCGGACAGGGGCTGGATGTCGCCATAACGCGAATCCGTATGGCCGTTCCACATCATCCCAAAGGTGAATCCGCCGCCCACCACGGGGTGCTCGTTCTGCAGATCATGCATGTCGATGGTCAGGTTGACCTCGTAATTGTCCCAGCCCTGATCGCCCAGGACCAGCAGCCGGTCATAGCCCAGATCGACGGGACGTGCGCCGTTGGCGTCCCAGGACCAGGTTCCGTCCACCACCTGAAGCACATCCTGAATGTCCGTGACCGTGGACCAGTCGATGCTGTAATTCGGACTCCAGTCGTTACCGGACTCGTATTCGACAACCACATCGCGGGTCACGACCGCGCCCCCGGCCAGGGTCGCGGTGATCGTCACCACGTCATCGGCGGCCGAGCCGTCGAGATCGGCGTAGAAGATGTCCACGTTGAAATCGCCCGGATTCTGCAGGCGGATGCCATCGGCGCCCACGGACAGGGTCTGTTCGGGGCCGCCATTGAGCGAATAGGTCAGCGATGTGACGTTGCCGCCGACATTGCCCAGGATGTTGATGCGTTCCTGGCCTTCACCGGGACTGCCGAAGCTCTGCGTGAGGCCGTACCAGACATCGATCGGATTGCCGACCGCGATGGTGACCGTCGCTGTGTCCGTGAGATCGCCGTCCGAGATGGTGTAGGTGAAGCTGTCATCACCGGAGAAGCCCGGATCCGGCGTGTAGGTATAGGTGCCGTTGCCATTGTCGGTCAGCGTGCCGTTGGCGGGCTGGGTGATGCCGGTGAGGCTGATCGGGTCGCTGTTCGGATCGCTGTCATTGGCCAGCAAATCCGAATTGACGTCGATCAGCAGGGCTGCGTCGACCGGTGTGACCAGCCCGTCATCCACGGCATCCGGCGCTAGATTGATCGGGGTATAGCTGCCATCCTCGTCGGCGATCGGTTCGGCGGTGTTCTCGAAATAATCCACCTGCGCGACAAAGCCCGACGCATTTGCGGTATTGCCTGCAAACACTCCGGTCTTGGTCACGGTCAGCGCATGGGTAAAGTTGCCCGCGGTGACCCAGGCGGCCCCGTCGGTGGAATACTCCAGCGTCCAGTCATCTCCGGCCCGCGTGAGGCGCAGATAGGGCGCGCTGCCGCCGGGGATCGTGACCTTGAACGCGGTCGAGGAATCGCCATTCACCGTGATCCCGGCAAAGGCATAGAAATTGCTGCCGTTGGAATAGGTGTCGAAGCGGATCCAGTTGTCCGCATCCTGTTCGACCAGCAGGCCCTGGATCTGATAGCGCTCGGTTGGCGTGCTCAGGAACCGGGTCTCGATCTGGAAATCCACATCGGCGACCGCCTGCATCGCGCGGGCGCCGTTGTTGGTGTCCCAGACGTCATAGTCGCCATCCGGCGTCACCAGTTCCAGATAGGCGTCGCTTGCATTCGTCGCGAAGCCCGAGGAAATCCCGGCGGGGCCTTCGATGCTCCAGGCCGGATCCAGAACTCCGGAAGCGAAATCGTCCGAGATCAGGCCGCTCGGCGGCGGCGGGGTCGCGATCGTCAGGTCGAGACTGACGGTTGCGGCGGGTGCGATCCCGTCGCTCAACTTCAGCACGATGCTGTCATTGCCTTCGACCGAGCCGCTCTGGTGATAGGACACGCGGCCGAGATCCACGTCCTCCTGGGTGAAGCCGTCCCCGACGCCAAGGGCGACGCCGTCCAGGCGCAGCTCGCCCAGCCCGGGCAGCGCATCCAGAATATAGGTCAGCTGCGCCGCCGATTGCTCGGCATCCGTGGCCGCAAGCAGCGAGGGTCCGATCGCCAGGCTGTTGCCGGGCTCAAGCTCGACGGCCTGGAGTTTTTCGTGGAACAACACCGAGATGGTGCCGTCGGTCTTGCTGGCCCCGAGAATATCGACCAGCCCGTCCCCGTTCATGTCGATGGGCACCGCCCCGTAGGCGCCGATCGCGTTGTCGTCCGCAATCACGGTGGTGAAGTTCCCCGACCCGTCGTTGAGGAACAGCCGGATCGTATTGTCGTCGACGCTGGCCGAGGTCACGTCGATGTCGCCGTCGCCATCGATGTCGGCCACGTCCACATAACGCGCCGCATCGGCATTGGCGGCGATCAGGATCTTGGTGAAGATGCCGCCGTCATTGCGGTACCAAGCGATCGTGTCGTCGTTCTTGCTGGCGTTCAGGACATCCAGATCGCCATCCCCGTCGATATCCGCCGTGGTGGTGAAATAGGCGCCGTCGGCCCCCGTATCGATCAGGCGCTTGGTGAAGGTCTGGCTGCCGTCGTTTTCATACCACGCCACGGTGTCGTCGTCGAAACTGGCCGTCACGATATCGAGATCGCCATCGCCGTCCAGATCCACCGGCAGCGAGGATTTCGCCGCCATCGAGGCGGCGTCGATGACATGGGTGGAGAAGGACTGGTTGCCGTCATTCTCGTGCCACGAGATGGTGTTGGCCTCCTGCCCGGCGGTGACCAGATCCAGATCGCCGTCCCCGTCGAAATCGGCGGCGAAGATCGAATGCGCCCCGTTTTCGTTGAGGATCACGTTCTTGGTGAAATTCCCCGCCCCGTCATTGCGGTACCAGGCATAGACATCCTCGCGGTAGCCTCCCACCAGCACGTCCATGTGGCCGTCCTGATCGAGATCGGCCAGCGAGGCCGGATAGGAGGAGTCCAGGGCGGCGTCGATAGTATGCGGCGTGAAGCCGAAGGCGCCGTCATTCTCGAACCAGACGACGGAGTCATTCTGTTCCGAGGTCGCCACGATGTCGAGATCGCCGTCATGGTCGAAATCCGCGGCCAGGGCGATATGGGTCAGCGGCATGGCGGTGCTGACCACGGTCTTGGAAAAGCGGCTGCTGCCGGTGGTGATGACCGGCGCGCTGTTGCCCGAGCCGAGCGTGACCGTCGCCACGTCGCTCATACCCGAGGGGTCGCTCACCCGGTAGGTGAAGCTGTCGCTGCCCAGATGGCCGGGATCGGCCGCATAGGTGAAGCTGCCATCGGCGTTGAGGGTCAGCGTGCCGTTCGACGGCCCGGTTTCGAGCGTCACGCTCAACGCATCCCCGTCCGGATCGGAGTCGTTGCGCAGCACGCCGTCCGCCGCCGAAACGGTCAGGTTCCCCTGGGCGTCCAGCTGATAGCCGTCATTCGTCGCCTGCGGCGGATCGTTGGAGGGCGTGGTGTCGTTGACGGTGACGTTCACCGTTGCGGTGTCGGTGCCGGTGCCATCCGAGATCGTGTAGGTGAAGCTGTCGGTTCCGGAGAAGCCCGGATCCGGGGTGTAGGTATAGGTGCCGTCGCCATTGTCGGTCAGCGTGCCGTTGGCGGGCTGGGTGGTGCCGGTGAGGCTGATCGGGTCGCCCTCGGGGTCGCTGTCATTTGCCAGCAGGTCGGCGGCGATATTGATCACCAGCGCCACGTCCTCGTCGGTGGCGAGCCCGTCATCGACGGCATTTGGCGGATCGTTGGAAGGCGTGGTGTCGTTGACGGTGACGTTCACCGTTGCGGTGTCGGTGCCGGTGCCGTCCGAGATCGTGTAGGTGAAGCTGTCGGTTCCGGAGAAGCCCGGATCCGGGGTGTAGGTATAGGTGCCGTCGCCATTGTCGGTCAGCGTGCCGTTGGCGGGCTGGGTGGTGCCGGTGAGGCTGATCGGGTCGCCCTCGGGGTCGCTGTCATTGGCCAGCAGGTCGGCGGCGACATTGATCACCAGCGCCACGTCCTCGTCGGTGGCGAGCCCGTCATCGACCGCATCCGGCGGGCTGTTGGGGGGCACGATGGTGCCGTCCTCGTCCACCAGCGGGTCCGCGGTGTTCTCGAAGTAGTCCACCTGCGCGGTGTAACCCGTCGCATTGCTGGTATTGCCGGCGAATACCCCGGTTTGCGTCACGTTCAGCGTGTGCGAGAAGCTGCCCGCCGTCACCCAGACGCTGCCGTCCAGGGAATATTCCATGGTCCAGACATCGCCGGTCCGGTCGACCCGCAGATAAGGGGCCGTACCGCCCGAGATCGTGACCCGGAACATCTGGGTCGACACGCTGTCAACGGTGATCGCGGCAAATGCAAAGAGCTTTCTGCCGTTGGAATAGGTGTCGAACCGGATCCAGTTGTCGGCGTCCTGCTCGACCAGCAGGCCCTGCAGTTGGAATTTCTCGGTCGGTGTGGTCAGGAAGCGGGTTCCGATCTGGAAATCGGTATTGTCGGTGGCCTGCATCGCGCGGGCGCCGTTGTTGGCGTCCCAGACGTCATAGTCACCGTCCGGCGTCACCAGTTCCAGATAGGCGTCCGTGGCATTCGTTCCGAGGCCGGCGGAAATCCCGGATGGACCTTCGATGCTCCAAGCCGAATCCAAGACCCCCGATGCAAAATCGTCCGACATCGGCCCGCTCGGCGGCGGCGGCGTGCCCACGGTCAGATTGACCGTCGCGGTGTCGGTGCTGTTGCCGTCCGAGATGGTGTAGGTGAAGCTGTCGGTTCCGGAGAAGCCCGGATCCGGGGTGTAGGTATAGGTGCCGTCGCCATTGTCGGTCAGCGTGCCGTTGGCGGGCTGGGTGGTGCCGGTGAGGCTGATCGGGTCGCCCTCGGGGTCGTTGTCATTGGCCAGCAGGTCGGCGGCCACGTCGATCACCAGCGCCACGTCCTCGTCAGTGGCGAGCCCGTCATCGACCGCATTTGGCGGATCGTTGGAGGGCGTGGTGTCGTTGACGGTGACGTTCACCGTCGCGGTGTCGGTGCCGGTGCCGTCCGAGATGGTGTAGGTGAAGCTGTCGGTTCCGGAGAAGCCCGGATCCGGGGTGTAGGTATAGGTGCCGTCGCCATTGTCGGTCAGCGTGCCGTTGGCGGGCTGGGTGATGCCGGTGAGGCCGATCGGGTCGCCCTCGGGGTCGCTGTCATTGGCCAGCAGGTCGGCGGCGACATTGATCACCAGCGCCACGTCCTCGTCGGTGGCGAGCCCGTCATCGACCGCATCCGGCGGGCTGTTGGGGGGCACGATGGTGCCGTCCTCGTCCACCAGCGGGTCCGCGGTGTTCTCGAAGTAGTCCACCTGCGCGGTGTAACCCGCCGCATTGCCGGTATTGCCGGCATACACACCGGTTTTCGCGACCGTCAGGTCATGGGTGAAATCGCCTGCCGTCACCCAGGTGCTGCCGTCCAGGGAGTATTCCATGGTCCAGACATCGCCGGTCCGGTCAACCCGCAGATAGGGTGCGGTGCCTTCGGGAATCCTGACCCGGAGCAGTTGTGTCGACACGCCGTCAACGGTGACGATTGCGGTGGCGAAGAGCTTCTTGCCGTTGGAATAGGTGCCGAACCGGATCCAGTTGTCGGCGTCCTGCTCGACCAGCAGACCCTGGAGTTGGTACTTTTCGGTGGGTGTGGTCAGAAACCGCGTTTCGATCTGGAAATCGGTATCCGCCGTCGCTTGCATCGCGCGGGCGCCGTTGTTGGTGTTCCAGACGTCATAGTCACCATCCGGCGTCACCAGTTCCAGATAGGCGTCCGTGGCATTCGCCCCCAGTGCGTGGGAAATTCCTGCCGGGCCCTCAATTGTCCAAACAGAATCCAGTACACCTGACGCAAAATCGTCGGAAACACTCATGGCTTCACTCACTCATCAAACACTAAAAAACATGCCCCCCTACATCTACAGCAATGCGCAGGCGGGGCATAGAGACCAACAAGTATATTTTATCACCGTCATTGTGCCGCATTTCGCAGACGGAAATCAAGGGAGCCGGTCGCGCCCACCAAGGATCTGCCGCCGCCAGCGCCCTGCGGTGACGCGCGACCGCCGGACCGCAAACCCGCTCAGCAGCGATGTCGCGCACAGGGTTCTTTGAAAGGCGTTCAGCCCGTTGATTTCGTATATCGACTTCAAAAATTCGAGATACAGGCGTTGTTTGGACGACAGTTTTGCCCGCGCCGCCGGGTCGAACCAGCGCAGCACCTCTTCCTCGGTCCGGTTTGCCTGCCGCGACATGTCGCCATGAATGCGGCGCTGAAACAACGGTTCGCCTTCGAGGTGGACGATGTTTCCCAGCAGGGCACATTCCAGCAGCAACACGTAATCGGAGGCGACAAAACTTCCGATCAATCGCGTCCGGGCCAGGGCCTCGCGCTGAAATACTCCGAAAACCGAGGTTACCAGACCCATGGCCTGCACCGAGCGAAACACACGCACGGCAGGTGAGATGGAGGTTGTGTGCATGGAGTTCCGGTCCGCGCGCAGAACCTGCCCGGATTCATTGATGAACTCGGAACGGGGGTAGACGATGACCGGAGGGGTCTCCAGTTCTTCAAACCTTTGAACGCAACGGGTCAGAAACTGCGGCTTCAGCAGATCGTCATGCGCGGCCCATTTGAAATACTTCGCGGATGCGGTCTGAAAGACGTAGTTGTAGTTCTTTGCGGCGCCCAGATTCTCGGGTTGCCGCGTATAGGAGATCCGCGCATCCCTGGCGGCATAGTCCGCGCATATTTCTGCGGTGTCATCCGTTGAAGCATTGTCGGAAATGATCAGTTCGAAATCGCCCAGATCCTGAGCCAGAATTGCCTCCAGCGCCTGGGCGATGAATTTCCCGCCATTGAAAACCGGCATGCCGATGCTGACAATGGGCTGAGAACTACCTTGCCGAGAGAGAGTGGGTGCTTTTAAGTCCATCCGAAAAATGTCGAAACAATTCGCCCTTTGTTGAAGATTTGTTTCATTTCTCTACGCTCTGGCAGCCATGCTATTTGTTCTTTCCCTTCAGCCGCGCGCCAATCTTGCGCCGCGCTCGGGTCAAGAGAATCCGATCCTGCGGATCGAGGCACATGATGAACAGCACCGCGGTATAAACAAGGGCTGACAGAGCGCAGCCGATGAAAAACTTTCCCCAGCCATCGATGGGCCAGGCCTGCGCGAAAATCAGACATGCCAGACAGGCGGAGGCGAAAGGGCCCAGACCGGGTAGCAATGTCTGCCGCGCGAAGACCGACCACCGTCCCCGGACCAACCAGAGCCCGACCGGCCACATCAGGAACAGATAGACCAGGGCATAGGCCCCGCTCAGCCCCAGCGCCGCTCCCAGCGCGCCCATGTCGCGGATGACCACGAAATACCACATGCCGGCCAGGGCGCACAGGCTGAGGACCATGGTGCAGATGTTGAAGGCGCGGATCCGGCCGATCGCATAGGCGATCTCGTAAAACATCCCGCTGGCCCAGGCGATCGGATAGATCCCCAGCAGCAGCAGCATGACCGGGGCCGCCAGGATATAGCGCTCGCCGGCATAGAGCGTGATCAGCGGATAGGCGAAAACCAGCAGGGGCGGCAGCAGGAACATCGTGACCCACAGATAGTAGCGCCCGCCCCGATAGTAGAAACTCTGGAGCGCGCTTTCGCCTTCGGTCGCGTAGATCGTGGTCAGGGCCGGCTTGGCCGGGGCCGAAGCGGCGATGACCAGCCTGCGAATCTGGGCGTCGGCCAGGCTGCCCACATGGAACGAGGCCACGTCCGTGGCGGAGCTGTGCCGGTTGAGCAGCAGCGCCGGAAGCGCCTTCAGCACCAGATTGTTAAGACCCTGGAACAGGGTCCAGAGGCTGAAGCCGAGCAGCCGCCGGATGGTTGCGAAGGATATGGCCGACAGGCGCAGACGGGCGTCGGGCAGGATGCGGACGGTACAGATGATCAGGATCAGCATGTTCACCGTATTCGCCACCGAAGAGGCCACCGCCACCCACAGAACCTGTGTGCTGACCGCCAGCAGCAACAGCAGCAGCAGGCCGACCCGCAACATCTCGGTTCCCAGCAGGATCAGGTTCTGTTCGACGAACCGCATCCGCACGTGCAGGCCGACCCGGAAGGGCGTCGCCGCGATTCTCAGGCACAGGACGGATACCAACATGAGCAGCATCGCCTGGGCCTGGCCCCGGTATTGCGGCGCCACGGTGATGACCAGATCGATATGAACCACCGCCAGCAGGCCGGCGGCGAACAGCACCGCTGCAACCACAAAGAGAACCGGAACCATCGAGGAGACGATCGACGTCATGTTGCGCCCGTCGCGCCGGGCGTCGGCTTCGACCATGAACCGGGCCAGGCCGCGCAGAAAGATGGTCGGGACAATCTCAGCCACAATCAGCAGGGAGGCGATCACCGGCACCAGCGCGTATTCCGCCGGCTCGATCCGGCGCAAAAGATACTGGTTGACCCAAACCAGCGCCGTCATGCGGAGAATGGCGGTCGCGATCGAACTGGAGGCGTTCACAACGTAACGACTTGCACTATTCCGCGGGGGGCCGCCCATACTCAATCATACCGTCTACAAGAATGCGCCTAACCTTTTTGCCGAATTCCGCAAAAGTTCAAGGCAATTCTGGGGGAAATCCGCGGGTGTTTCTGCGGGATCACCTGCGCGGGGCGCCGCCCGTTCCGGTAGTGTTCCGAAGATCTGGAAAAGCATTGCCATGGCGCCGGGATGCCAGCATTATCCGGTCGGCAGGCAGGTGGCCTGGGCATTTGTTTAACGGTGATTGTGCGGGAGAGTGCGATTATGAAACTTGATTTGGCTGAGTTTGTCGTCTCGGGACGCAGCAGTCTGACCCGTTTTTTTGCAGGCCGGAATGCCAGAAAAGTCTTCGCCATCGGCGAGAACAAGAGCGGAACAACCTCCCTGCACCGGATCTTTCAGGACCTCGGGTATCACTCGTATCACGGGACGAAATGGCGCGACACGTCCCGCACCACGATGTATCGGATGTATGACGCCTTTTGCGACGGCATTCCGGACAATTTCCGCAAGTTGGATGAAATGTTTCCGAATGCGAAATTCATTCTGCAGGTTCGCGATCTCGACACCTGGATTGACAGCCGGTTGGAACATATCCGCCGTCTGCCGCCGAACAAGAAGCGCCATCCGCTATGGACGATCAAGGAAAGCTCCATCCGGGCCTGGACCATTCAACGCAACGCCTATCACATCGATGTCCTGAACCACTACCGGGAACGGCCGGAGGATCTGTTGCTGATCAATTATATCCGGGATCCCCATGCCGCGGAGAAAATCGCCACCTTCCTGGGGCACCCGCCGCTCGCGAAGAAACCGCATGCGAACCGCAATCCGAAGTCCGGACCACGGATCAAGAATGTCGAGATGATCCGGTCGGCCCTGAACGATCTCGGGATCCCCGAAGAGGAATGGAGCAACGACATCCATTGCCCGTCGCTGCCCTCGCCCACGGCCCAGACCAGCGCCGAGACCGTTCCGGCCGATACATCCCTGACGCCCGGAGGCCTCCCGGCCCGGGAAGCTGCTTCGCAGGCCTAAGCGCGTCCTGTCGGTTCTGGTGACAGACGGCGTTCCGTGAAACCGATTTGCCGTTTGGTGCGCCAGGCCCTAATCGCCCGCCTTCAGTGCCTTGAGCCGGGCAGAGGCGCCATGGCTTTCCGCCGGGCTGCCCGGAACCGGTCGCAGGTTTGCGATGGTGATGCCCCGATGTTCCATCAACCCGACGAACAGATCCGAATAGTGGAACCCGCCGGACGGATCGAGATGCTGCATCGCGATGTTCGTGCCCTTCAGCCCGCCCTTCTTTCTTGAATCGATATTGTATTGCACCAACGCGCCGGGCGGGACCGAGATCCGCGTCACCGGCCGGTCGGCGCTGAGCGCGTTGATCAGCGTGTTGTGACTGACGGCGACGCCGGTCCCGTTCTTGATGCGGATGCCGTTGGCCATCTGGGTGTAGATGATGTTCTGCTGGATGGCGACGTTGCTGTGCGTGCCGTTGCCGCCAAAGAAGATCCCCTGCATATCGAAGCGGTTTCGCAGCAGCAGCACGTTGCCCGTGATCTCGAGGTTTTTCGACGGCGGCCCCTGGAACTGCATGAAATCGGCGTGGGTATCCTCGTAGGGATAGAAATGGGTCGGACCCATGTTGTTCTTGATCAGACCGCCGTCGACGCCGGCAAATTTGAATGCGTCGGAGCCAAGATAGTTGAAAGCGTTTTCGGCGAGTACGAAGTTGTTGGTACCATAGTTGCCGACCCCCACCGCAACATGGTGGATATCGTTGTTTTCTATCCGGATGTGGTGGCTGCCGTCCCGAACCTCGATGCCGAAGTTGACGTCGAAAATCGGGGTGCCAGGAGTCGTGATCGGCCCGTTGATCTCGGAATTGAGCACCTCGATATGATGACTGCCATTGATCCCGATGGCTGCGCGGGCGCTTGGTGAATCCACAAGGACACCGTCAATGCGCAGATAGCTGGAATTCTGGATATTCACCCCCTCGAAAGTTGCGCCTTGGGCGCCGTTGGCAGAGGCAATGGTGACGTAGTCGTTGAACTTCAGGTTCCTGATATCCACCTTGCCATAATCGCCGGATTTCAGCAGGATCGTTTCACCGCCCGACGCTTTGGACAAAGCGCTTTGAAGCTCGGTCGCAAGGTCTGTCGCTTGTACCGGCGCTGGGATGAGAGCTCTGGCAAGCGTCGTACACACCGCGATCAAGATGAGCCTTTTTCGCACGTCCCCCCCTTTCTAGGTCAAATCCTTCTCGGAAGCCGTTACGACAGGCTGATTTCCATCCTGCTTTTCAAGGCTCCGTCCGTATCGCATCAGTGGACCCTCGAAGATCCGGAATGACAGCACCGCCTGCACCTGTGTCAGGATCAGCGCAACGACGGCGACCGCCCAGAATGAGATTTCTGATGTGGGATGAAAAACGCCGGGCAGTTTCAGGATGAGTTC
>NZ_JBXWRY010000016.1:0-82615 GCF_059613135.1 Ruegeria sp. BHSB196 | reverse complement strand
AGGCGATGCCGGGTCGCCACCCGCTCGGCCTCGGCCTTGACCGGGCAGGCATCGGCATCGACGAAAAGCGTCGTCACGCCTTCTTGGCCTGCTTCGGTGCGGGGTCGGGCACTTTGGCGACCGCGGGCTCCGGCGCTTTGGCGACCGCGGGTTCGGCGGGCTTCTTCCGCACCTTGAACTCTTCGGGAATCGGCATCCGGTTGAAGGCGTCCAGACCGGCGATCTTGTAGGCTTCGGCCAGGGTCGGATAGTTGAACGTGTTCTGCACGAAATAGTCCACCGTGCCCTTCAAGTTCAGCACCGCCTGCGCGATGTGGATCAGCTCGGTCGCGCCTTCGCCGACGATCTGCACGCCCAGCACCCGCCGGGTCTTGAGCGAGAACAGCATCTTCAGCATCCCGTGCTCCAGCCCCATGATGTGCCCGCGCGAGGTTTCGCGGAACCGGGCAACACCGACCTCATAGGGGATGCCGCGCTCCTGCAGTTCCTCCTCGGACATGCCGCAGGTGGAGATTTCGGGCACCGAATAGATGCCATAGGGATACCACGGGCTCTCCGGCAGGGTGGGGGTTTCCAGCGCATGGCAGGCGGCCACACGGCCCTGTTGCAACGCGGTCGAGGCCAGCGACGGATGCCCGATCACGTCGCCCGTGGCATAGATATGCGGCACCGAAGTCTGATAGGTCTTGCGATCCACCGAAATGCGATTGCGGTGATCGGTCTCGATCCCGACGGCCTCGAGGTTCAGGGCCGAGGTCATGCCCATGCGCCCCGCCGCAAACAACAGCATCTCGGCGCGCACGTGACGCCCGTTCTCCAGTGTGATTTCCACATGCGCGCCGGCATCCTCGATCTTTTCGACGGCGGACCCCAGCCGCAGATCGACCCCGTTTTCCCGGATCTGATGGGTGAATTCGTGGATCAGGGTCGTGTCGATGAAATCCAGAAAGGTCTCGCGCGGTTCGATCAATGTGACCCGCACATCCAGCGCCGAGAACATCGTTGCATATTCGACGCCGATGACTCCGGCTCCGATAACGCAAAGCGAGCGCGGGATTTCTGCCATTTCAAGGAACTCGTCCCCGTCCACGATGGTCTTTCCGTTGAACGGCACATAGTCCGGGCGATAGGTCTTGGTGCCCGTCGCGATCAGGAATTTCGCGGCCGTCAGCCGCGTCTTTTCACCCGCATCCGCGGCGACCTCGATCTCGTGCGGGCCGATGAACCGGGCCATCCCTTCCAGCGTTTCGACATGGTTGCGATTGAACTGGTGTTCCAGAACATCGACCTCGTAATCGAGCGTCATGTGCAGCCGCGCCTTCAGATCCTCGGCCCGGATCTTGTCCTTGACGCGGTAGGATCGGCCGTAAAAGCTGCGCTCGCGCCAGCCGGACAGGTTCAGAACGGTTTCCCGCAGGGTCTTGGACGGGATCGTGCCGGTATGAACCGAGACGCCGCCCAGCCTGTCCTTGCGGTCGACCACCAGAACCTTGCGCTTGAGCTTGCCCGCCTGAATGGCCGCCGCCCGCCCCGAGGGGCCGGAACCGATGATGATCAGGTCATAATCGTATTTGCTCATCCCTCAGTCTCCGTACAATGCCTCGGCGTGAAAGGCGACGTGATCTTCCATGAAGCTGGACACGAAAAAGTACGAATGGTCATACCCCGGCTGAAAACGGTTGATCGCCTGCTGGCGGCGTTCGGCGATGGCCTGGGCCAGTGCCTCGGGGCGCAGCAGGTGGATGAACTGGTCGTTGGTTCCGGTGTCGATCAGGATCGGGCCGTCGAATCCCCTGTCCTTCATCATCAGCGAGGCGTCATGTTTCGCCCAAGCCGCGGGGTCGTCGCCCAGATAGGCGCTCAACTGCTTGCGGCCCCAGTCGCTGCCGGTCGGGTTCGAGATCGGCGCAAAGGCCGAGACCGACCGGAACCGGCCCGGCAGGTTCATCGCCAGTGTCAGGGCGCCGTGGCCGCCCATCGAATGGCCGGTGATGGCCTGACGGTCGCCGTCGATGGCGAAGTTCCCGGCCAGCAGCGCGGGCAGTTCCTCGGCCACATAGTCCCACATCCGGAAATGCGGCGCCCAGGGCGATTGCGTCGCGTTCACGTAGAACCCGGCGCCCTGGCCCAGATCATAGTCGTCGTGATCGGCCACCCCTTCGCCGCGCGGTGAGGTGTCGGGGAAGACCAGCGCGATGCCCTGCTCGGCGGCCCAGCCCTGTGCGCCTGCCTTGGTCATCGCGTTTTCGTGGGTGCAGGTCAGCCCCGAGAGATACCACAGGACCGGCACCGGCCCGTCCTTTGCCTCGGCCGGCAGGAACAGACCAAAGGTCATGTCGCATTGGCACGCCTCGGAGGCATGGCGATAGACGCCCTGCACACCGCCGAAACAGGCATTCTCGGAAAGGGTTTCCATCTGATCCGTCTCCTCGTTTGGGGTCGGGCCATGGCTAGCGGTCCGCCGCGCCTGCGTAAAGTGCAGGAGCGACCGGTCACGCGAATTTTCCGCAAGCGTTCCTGCAATCAGGGCGTGCCGAGCCAGGCGATGACGACCGGCACCGTCACGATGCTGGCGGCGGTGGACAGCAGAATCGCCGCCGAGGCCCGATGCGGCGCGATCCCGTAATGCGCCGCCAGGATGTAGACGTTCCCGGCCACCGGCAACGCGGCGGCGGCGATGGCGACCGTGGCCGAGAACGGGTCGATCGGCATCAGCCAGAGCAGCGCGACCGCGACCAGCGCCGGGTGGATGGCCAGCTTGCAGAAACCGAGCCAGGCGGCGATCTGCACCCGTTCCGCCGATTTGCTGGCCAGCGACGCGCCGATGGCGAACAACGCGCCCGGCGTGGCCGCGCCTCCCAGAATCGTCAGAAAATTCTCGGCCGGGGCGGGCACCGGCAGATTGAAGGCCGACCACAACAGACCCGCCGAGATCGACACGATCATCGGATTGCGCACCAGTCCCAGCCCGATCAGACGGAACGTGCCCAGCGTCAGCCTGCCGTCCCGCCCGCCATTGATCAGCGCCACGATGAGCGAGGAAAACACCACCAGATCGACCGCCAGGACCACCATGACCGGGCCGATGGCGGCTTCGCCGAACAGCATCGCCAGCATCGGCAGGCCCAGAAATCCGACATTGCCGATGGCGGCGCATTGCGCCTCGACCGCGGCGGTGGGGATGTTCAGCCCGCGCAGATAGGCGACCAGCGTCGCGATCGCATAGACGCCCGTCGTGCCGATCAGATACCCGACCACCAGGCGGCCATTGAAGATCTCGGCGAATGGCAGCGTGGCCGAGAACCGGAACAGCATGGCCGACAGCGCGAAGTAGAAAACGAACTTGGTCAGATAGGCAGTGGCTTCTTCCGTGAAGAACCGGGTGCGACCGGCCCAGTATCCCAGGCCGATGATCGCGAAGAAGGGCAGCGTGCGGAAAAAGATCTCGACCATGGCCGCGTTGGTACCACGGATTTTTTTCGCCGCAACGCCCCTTTGTCACCCGCTGCCGATCAGAATGCCGGCGGCCAGCACAAGCGCGCCGCCCAGAACGACCTGGAACGCGGCGCGGAAGAACGGCGTTTCCATGTACCTGTTCTGGATCCAGGCAATCGCCCACAGCTCGAAGAACACGATGATGATGGCGATGGTGGTGGCGGTCCAGAATTCGGGGATCAGATAGGGCAGGGCATGGCCCAAACCGCCGATCGTGGTCATCACGCCCGACGCCAGCCCGCGCTTGACCGGCGATCCCCGCCCCGAGATTTCGCCGTCGTCCGAGGCCGCCTCGGTGAACCCCATCGAGATACCCGCCCCGACCGATGCGGCGACCCCGACCAGAAAGGTGGTCCAAGTATCGTGCGTGGCAAAGGCGGTGGCAAAGATCGGCGCGAGGGTCGAGACCGAGCCATCCATCAACCCGGCCAGTCCCGGCTGCACCCAGGTCAGGATGAACTGCCGATGGGCCTTGGCGTCTTCTTCCGCGCGGCTGTCCTCGTCCAGATGCGTGTGTTCAAGCTCGGATGCCGTGGCCTGGTGCCCGGCTTCGGCCGCGGCCAGATCCCCCAGCAGCTTCCGGGTGGAGGCGTCGCTCGTGCGTTTTGCGGCGGCAAGATAGAACCGCTCGGCATCGGCCTCCATGGCTTCGGCCTCGGCGCGGATGCGGTCGATCCCGAGGTTTTCGACCAGCCAGACCGGGCGGCGCGCATAGTACCCGGCCACATGCTCGCGCCGGATCAGGGGGATGACCTGACCGAAGCGTTGTTCGTGCAGGGCGATCAGCCGGGCGCGGTGCTGGTCCTCTTCCGCCGCCATGCCGTCAAAGATCTTCGCCGTTGACGGATAGTCCGAGCGCAGCATCTCGGCATAGGAGCGATAGATGCGCGCGTCGTCCTCCTCGGACGAAATCGCCAATGCGATGACCTCCTGTTCGGTCAGATCGCGAAAGTGCTTGCGTTGAGTGATGAACCGCATGTCCTGCCTCATTATTAGAACGATTCTAAGATAGCGGTTGCGCCAGATCATGCAACAGCCGCCGCGAATCGTTGAAACTGAACTGAACGGTTTATAGATTTGAGAAACCGAATATCTCAGGAGACATCATGACCCAGGCCGCCACCATTCTTCGCACCGGACGCAAATTCGACCAGGTATTGCGCGGTGCGCGCGAGGTGTTCATGGCTGACGGGTTCGAAGGCGCGAGCGTTGACGACATCGCCCGCGTGGCGGGCGTCTCCAAGGCGACCCTTTACAGCTATTTCCCCGACAAGCGCCTGTTGTTCATGGAAGTGGCGCAGACCGAATGCAGGCTGATGTCCGAGCGGGTGCTGGCGATGATCGACGAGACCAAGCCGGCCCGCGAGGTGCTGACGATCGCCGCGACGCAACTGACCGGGTTCCTGGTCTCGGATTTCGCGCAAAAGGTCTTTCGCATCTGCATGGCCGAGCGCGACCGGTTTCCGGAACTCGGTCGCGCCTTTTACGCGGCCGGGCCTGAGAACGGTCAGCGGCAGCTTTGCGAATACCTTGAAAAGGCGGTCGCCGCGGGCGAATTGGTGATCGAGGACATCCCGATCGCCGCCGAACAGTTTTCGGAACTGTGCAAGACGCGCCTCTGGATGCGCGCCGCCTTTGGCATCCAGACCAGTTTTTCGCAGGAAGAGATCGAAGAGGTCGCCCTGCACGCCGTGGACACGTTCATGGCGCGGTACGGGGCCTAGTCCCGGCGACGCACCAACAGCTGATTGCCCTGCCCGCGCTTGGTTTCGAATATCTTGAGCGCGGTCACGAGGTCGGACAGCTTGCGTGTGCCATAGCTGCGCGTGTCAAAGTCGGGATTGGCCGCAATCAGGCGCTGGCCGATGCTGCCCAGCGTGTACCATTCGTCCTCCTGATCGATGGACTCCATCGCCTTGATCACCAGATCGCGGGCTTCGCGCATCTTGCTGGCCGGCAGCTTTTTGGCGGCGGGCTCGGCGCTGGTCTTGCCGCCGTTCGGACCTGCGTCGGTGTCTTCGGGGCCGGTCAGGTTCTCAAGAAAGATGAACCGCTTGCACGCCTTGCGGAACGCGTCGGGTGTCTTCATCTGTCCCATGCCGAACACGTCCAGACCCTGTTCGCGGATGCGGCTGGCCAATCGGGTGAAGTCGCTGTCGGAACTGACCAGAACGAACCCGTCGAACCGGCCAGAATGCATCAGGTCCATGGCGTCGATCACCAGCGCGATGTCGCTGGCGTTCTTGCCCACGGTGTTGGCCGGCTGGTGATGGGGAACCAGGCCGAACTCGGCCTGGACCTTGTTCCAGCCGCTCATCTGCTGGCTGGAGAAATCGCCATAGCACCGTCGCACCGACGCCTCGCCCAATGTCGCGATCTCTTCGAAGATCGCTTTCGTGAATTTGGGCGAGGTGTTGTCGGCGTCGATCAGGACGGCCAGCAGGGGGATGGGATCGGCCACTTAGTATATCACCACCGAGCGGATGCTCTCGCCCTTGTGCATCAGGTCGAAACCCTTGTTGATGTCATCCAACCCCATCGTATGAGTGATCATCGGGTCGATCTCGATCTTGCCGTCCATGTACCAGTCAACGATCTTGGGCACGTCGGTCCGCCCGCGCGCGCCGCCGAACGCGGTGCCGCGCCAGACGCGGCCGGTGACAAGCTGGAACGGACGGGTCGCAATCTCGGCCCCCGCTGGCGCGACGCCGATGATGATCGATTCGCCCCAGCCCTTGTGCGCCGATTCCAGCGCCGCGCGCATCACCTGCACGTTGCCGGTGGCGTCAAAGGTGTAATCCGCCCCGCCCTTGGTCAGGTTCACCAGATAAGGGACCAGATCGCCCTCGACTTCCGCCGGGTTCACGAAATCGGTCATGCCGAATTTCTCGGCCATCTCGCGCTTGGACGGGTTCAGATCGACGCCAACGATCTGATCGGCCCCGGCCAGACGCAGGCCCTGGATCACGTTCAACCCGATCCCGCCCAGGCCGAACACGATGGCGCGGCTGCCGATTTCCACCTTGGCGGTGTTGATCACCGCGCCGATGCCGGTGGTCACGCCGCAGCCGATGTAGCAGATCTTGTCGAACGGCGCGTCCTCGCGCACCTTGGCCAGCGCGATCTCGGGCAGAACCGTGTGGTTCGAGAAGGTCGAGCAGCCCATGTAGTGCAGGATCGGATCGCCATCCAGCGTCGAGAACCGCGACGTTCCGTCTGGCATCACCCCCTTGCCCTGGGTTTCGCGGATTGCCTGGCACAGGTTGGTGCGCGGGTGCAGGCAGTATTCGCATTCCCGGCATTCGGGCGTGTAGAGCGGGATCACGTGATCCCCCGGCTTCAGGCTGGTCACGCCCTCGCCCACCTCGACCACCACGCCCGCGCCCTCGTGGCCCAGGATGGCAGGGAACATCCCCTCGGGGTCGGCGCCGGACAGGGTGAATTCGTCGGTATGACAGATGCCGGTCGCCTTGATCTCGACCAGAACCTCCCCCGCCTTGGGGCCGTCAAGGTTCACATCCATGATTTCCAAGGGTTTGCCGGCCTCAAGGGCGACGGCGGCACGGGTACGCATGGTGTCATTTCTCCCTGTCGATTTGGCACGACCCTGCGTCAATCGCCGGGCATTTTCAACACCCGTTTCCTGACAAGCCGGTTCGCGCTATGACCGTCCGGAACCGACATCGCCGCAAAAAGGAACGCCAATGTATCGATTTGCTCTCGCCCTGACCCTGCTGGCCGCGTGCAGCGAACTCGGCACGACGACAGCCGTGGAGCCCGCAGGCGCGGCGGAAGCGGCGCCCGTCGATCTGGCCTTCTGCAAGGGCGAGCCCTTTGCCGACTCGGTCGGTCAGCCGGTTTCGTCCATCGCGGCGCTGCTGCCGGAAAACGCGCGGGTGCTCGAACCCGACAGCATCGCCACGCAGGATTACCGCATCGATCGGTTGAATGTCTTTGTGGACGGGAACGGGACCGTCAAGCGGCTGACCTGCGGCTAGGTCGCGGCGGGCGGGTCTCGACTCGGTTGCCGATTCTCGGGTAAGAACAAAACAGGAACATTTTGATGTCTTCCCGATGTCCAGACGCCGAATACTCTCGCTGTGGTTTCCCCGGCTCGGGGCCGAACGGTTGATCCGCGCCGCCCGCGGCCTGCATTCCGGCCCGCTGGCGGTGGTGGCTGAACGGTCCAACATGCAGGTCGTCACTTCGCTGAATACTGAGGCACAGGCCGCCGGTCTGCGCGTGGGCCAGCCGGTGCGCGACGCCCATGCCATGTGCGCCGCCCTTGTCACCCGTCCGCGCAACGCCCCCGCCGAAGCGGCCTTTCTGACCGCGCTCAGGCGCTGGGCGGGCAAGTTCAGCCCCTGGGTCGCCGAAGAACCCCCGGACAGCCTGATCGTCGATCTGTCGGGCTGCGCCCATCTGTTCGGCGGCGAAGCGGCTCTGCTGGACGTGATCGAGACCGACTGCGCCGATATGGGCCTGAGTGTGCAGATGGGCATCGCCGACACGCTGGGCGCGGCCTGGGCGCTGGCGCGCTTTGCCGGGCAAGAGGCCACATCCGACCGCAATGGCGACGCCATCAGCCAGGAGGCCCGCGCCACCCGCGCCCGCGCCGGCAAGCGGCGGCACTGGACCAGGGGCGGCGCCGCGCCGCAGGTGACGGCGCCGGGCGGTGGCGCCCGGATCGCGCCGCCGGGGCGGAGCTATGGCGCGCTCAGCCCCCTGCCCATCGCGGCGCTGCGGCTGGACGATCAGACCCTGGCGCAGCTGAACCGGCTGGGCCTGCGGCGGATCGGCGACCTGCTGGGCCAGCCGCGCGCCTCGCTGGCCCGCCGTTTCGGGCGCGGGCTGGTGCTGCGGCTGGATCAGGCGATGGGCAGCGCGCCGGAACCGGTCTCGCCCGCGCGGCCCCCGCATCACTTCGCGGTACGGATGACCCTGCCAAACCCGATCGGCCTGGCCGAGGACGTGATGGCCGCCATCGACCGGATGCTGCCGGCGCTCTGCGCCCGGCTCGAGGACAAGGGGCGCGGGCTGCGCACCCTGCGGCTCGAGGCGCATCGCGCCGATCAGGCGGCCGAGATCGTCGAGGTCGGGCTGGCCCGCCCGACCTTCGACAGGCACCGCATCCGCCCCTTGCTGGAGATGAAGATCGACCGGATCGATGCGGGCTATGGCATCGACATGCTGCGGCTGGAGGCGGTGCAGACCGAACCGATCCATGCCCGCACGCTTTCCGGCCATGCCGAAGCCAGCCGCGCGGTGCGCGACCGGCTGGCGGGCAACACCGCCGTTGACGACCTTACGGCCAAACTGGGCGCGCGGGTGGGGCTGGAGGCGATCACCCGCCGCCACCCGGCAAATTCGCACATCCCCGAGAAAACCGCGCAGGTGCTGGCCGCCGCCTGGTCCGAGCCCGCAAGCGACTGGCCCGCCCCGCCGCGCCCCCGTCCCCTGCTGATATGGCCGCCCGAACCGGTGATGGCGCCCGAAACCGCCGATGTTCCGGCGGTGTTCCGCTGGCGTGGGCGCGACTGGAAACTGGCGCAGGCCACCGGCCCGGAACGGATCGCGCCGGAATGGTGGCTGGACGATCCCAACTGGCGCAGCGGCGTACGCGACTATTGGGTGGTGGTGACGGAACAGGGCGACCGGCTGTGGCTGTTCTACGGCCATGGCGGCACGATGTCGGCGGGCTGGTTCTGCCAGGGGCGGTTCGCGTGAAATCCGGCGCAACGTACCTTGCCGGACGATCCAAAAGGGCGAAAACCGCGTGCTCGCGACGCCTCAAACCCCAGCGACCTGAACGCACAAGGCTTGATTTGGCCGAATTTTCTGGCAAGGCTGGAGCCATGAACATGCAGCCTCCCAGCCCGTTTGCGACGGGCCCGGCCCAGATGCAGGTCGCGTTCGACCGGCGCGAGTTGTCTTTGATCCTCTCTGTCTATGGCCGGATGGTGGCTGCGGGCGAGTGGCGCGACTACGGCATCTCGAACCTGCGCGACATGGCGGTTTTCTCGATCTTCCGCCGCTCGTCCGAACACCCGATCTATAGGGTCGAAAAACATCCCCGATTGCGCCAGAGGCAAGGGACATACTCGGTCGTCGGACTGGACGGGCGCATCCTCAAACGCGGTCATGACCTGCGCACAGTTCTGCGCGTGCTCGAACGCAAGCTGATCCGGGCGGTCGATCCCGACTAGAACCGTTTGTGGGCAGTCACCGGCCCGTCGCCCTGCGCCTCGATCCGCGCAATGGCGGAATCGATCGGCTCGTATTGCACCGCCATGTGATGCGCATTGGCATGCAGCAGCGTTTCCGGGTCCGCAACCCAGGCCACATGGCCCTTCCAGAACAGCAGATCGCCGCGTTGGGGCGGGGTGCCGGCGGCGACGGCCGTGCCAAGGGCCTTCTCCTGATCGCCGCTGTCACCGGGACAGGCCCCGCCACAGGCCAACAGCGCGGCCTGCACAAGGCCCGAACAGTCGATCCCGAACCGGCTGTTGCCGCCCCACAGATAGGGCGTGCCCAGAAACAGGGCCGCGACCGCGACCGGGTCGGACAGGGTGGAACCGGCCTCGATCAGGTGAACCTTGGGAACGAACCCCGCATCGGTTTCCAGAAACCGGCCCGCTTCGGACCGGGCCGAGACCTTGCTGCCGAAACTCAGGTTCATGCGCTCCGGGCTCTTCATGTCCGGCAGGGAATAGGCGTGGGTTGCCGGGGCCGTGACCCAGTGCGTGCTGCGTTCCGGGCGCGCAAGGTCCGACGACTTCACCCAGCCGGGATACCCATCCTTGTCCGAGGTGATCCGGCTCCAATCCCCGGCCTCGTCTTCGACGGTCACGACATCGCCGTACAGCAATTGCCGGTCGCGCGGCCCGTCCGGTCGCCGCAAGAGATCCACGACCGCGGATTTGACCCGCCGCGCGGTCATGTGCCCAGCAGTTCGGGCAGGGCTTCGAGCAGGGCGCGCGGCCCTTGTCCCAACCCGCCCTTGCTGCGCCCCGGGGCTTTCGCCTGTTGCCAGGCATAGATGTCGAAATGCATGTAGCGGCTGTCGGTCACGAAGCGCCGTAGAAACAGGGCCGCGGTGATCGACCCGGCAAACCCGCCGGCGGGGGCGTTGTCCAGATCGGCAAGTCCGGGTTCGATCATGTCCTCGTAAGGGTCGTGAAACGGCATCCGCCAGACCGGATCGGCCGCCAGCGCCCCGGCCCGCGACACGGCCTGCGCGGCGGCGTCGTCGTCGGTATAGAACGGCGACAGATCGGCCCCGACCGCCACCCGCGCCGCGCCGGTCAGGGTCGCCATCGAGATGATCAGGTCGGGCCGGTCTTCGTCCGCCAGCGCCAGCGCGTCGGCCAGAACCAGACGCCCTTCGGCATCGGTGTTGTTGATCTCGACCGTCAGCCCCTTGCGCGATGTCAGCACGTCGCCGGGGCGGAACGCGTCACCCGCCACCGAGTTTTCGACCGCCGGGATCAAGACCCGCAGCCTCAGCGGCAGCTTCAGTGCCATGATCATGCGCGCCAGGCCCAGAACATTGGCCGCCCCGCCCATGTCCTTTTTCATCAGCGCCATGGCCGCCGCCGGTTTCAGGTCCAGCCCGCCGGTGTCAAAGCACACGCCCTTGCCGACCAGCGTCAGGGCCGGTCCCGCATCGCCCCAGTTCATCTCGATCAGGCGCGGCGCCTGCGCGGCGGCCCGGCCGACCGTGTGGATCATCGGAAAGTTGCGGGTGATCAGATCGTCGCCCGCAACCGTCTCGCAGGACGAGCCGAACTCGGCGGCCAGCGCCTCGGCGGCCGCTTGCAGGTGGTCCGGCCCCATGTCCGAGGCCGGAGTGTTGACCAGGTCGCGGATCAGCGCCTCGGCATTCGCGAGGATCTCGATCCGCGCGGCATCGACACCCGCCGGCGCGACCAGCCGCGCCTTGGCGGGAGACTGGGACTTGTAGCGGTCAAAGGCGTAGCCTGTCAGCAACCAGCCGAGGGATTCGCGGGCCAGCACCTCGCCCTCCAGATCGGTGACGATCCGGTAGACACCTTTCGGCAGCTTCTCCGCGGCGGCGGCCAGCGGAAACCGCTTGCGGCGGCGGTTCTCGGCCTTTCCGTAACCGGCCAGGGCAAAGCCAGGCGCCCCCTGCGCCGCCGGCACCAGCAGAGCCTGCCCCAAGGCGCCGGTGAACCCGTTCGCCTCGATCCAGGATCGGGCCTCGGGGCTCTGCGCCTCCAGCCACGCCTCCAGTTCGTTCTGGTCGATCACGTGCAGGGGCAGGGCATCGTCGGACGGTTTTGTGAAAGACAGGGACATGGGTGGCTTACCTCGACGCGGTTCCGGCCCAGACTATCGCGCTGCAGGGCGCCCGCAAGTCCCGTCACACGGAAAGGTTCTGCTGGTCCCAAACGGCGGTCAGCGAGCGCTCTCCGACCCGGATCAACCGGAACAGGGTGGCGCTGGCCGCCACCTGATCGCCGCCATCCACCGAAACGGTCACGTCGCCCGCCACCCTGGCCAGTTCGGTCATTCCGATCTGCCTGGCGATGGCCACGATCGAACGCGCGCCCTTGCGCAGCCCGTACCAGTCCTGTTTGCGCCACATGCGTTCGCATCTGGACAGGCGCATCGCCAGTTCCTCGATGGCCCGGCACACCACGTCCTCGGCCCCGGATTCGCCCAATTGATCGTAAAGACGGCCCAGAGGGTCCGGATCAAGCCGCACGGATTCCCTCTGAACGAGTGTGATCACTTTCTCCACCACGTTCACCCCAATCGTTTGCACCCCCACGGCGCGCAGACATCCTGTTGCCGCGGGGGTTGCCAAAAGGTTGCCGTTGATGCGGATAATGTCTCGAATTTTGCTTCAATTCGGACTAGACGAGCCGGCAGCACCAAATACCGGGGACAAGTGAATGGAACATGCCAAACCTCTGCCGAGCTATCTGATACATCGATACCATGGCTGGAAGGCCACGACCTATTCCGAGAACCAGGCCTGGTACCGGCGCCTTGCGGCCGAGGGCCAGCGCCCCCGCGCGATGGTGATTTCCTGCTGCGACAGCCGGGTGCATGTCACGTCGATCTTCGGGGCCGAACAGGGCGAGTTCTTCATTCACCGCAACATCGCCAACCTCGTGCCGCCCTATGCGCCCGACGGCCACCACCACGGCACCAGCGCCGCCATCGAATACGCGGTCACTTCGCTGAACGTGTCGCATCTGATCGTGCTGGGCCACTCCCAGTGCGGCGGCGTTCAGGGTTGCATCGACATGTGCACCGGCCAGGCGCCTCAGCTGGAGGTCAAGGAAAGCTTCGTGGGGCGCTGGATGGATATTCTCAGACCGAAATTCGATCTCGTTTCCGACATCGCCGATGGCGCCGATCAGGCGCGCGCGTTCGAGAAATTCGCCGTCATCGCCTCGCTGGAAAACCTGATGACCTTTCCGTTCATCGCGTCGGCCGTCGATGCCGGAAAGCTCAGCGTCCATGGCCTGTGGACCGATATCGAGAAGGGCGGGTTGGAATGTTACGACCCGACCGTGAACAAATTCGTGCCGGTCTAGCCTTTACATTTCTGGCAACGGTTATAATTGAACAACAGTTCAATTAGGGGCGTGAACAACAATGGAACAGCTTCTTTCGCTGACGGCGGAAAACCTGATCTCGCCGATCATCCTGAGTTTCGTGCTGGGGCTGGCGGCATCGCTGGCACGGTCGGATCTGACAATCCCCGAAGCCATCGCCAAGGCGATGTCGATCTACCTTCTGTTTGCCATCGGTTTCAAGGGCGGCGTCAGCGTCGCTTCGCACGGGATCGATGCGACCCTGGGGTTCTCGCTCCTCGTGGGCGTAGCCCTGTCCGCCTTGTTGCCGCTGATCGCGTTCGCGCTGTTGCGGGTGCTGACCAACCTCGATCACGTGAACGCCGGCGCGGTGGCCGCGCATTACGGCTCGATCTCGATCGTGACCTATGTGGCGGGCACATCGGTGCTGGAAAGCCAGGGCCTGATCTACGAAGGCTACATGGTCGCCGTCGCAGCGGCGATGGAAGCGCCGGCGATCCTCTCGGCGCTCTGGCTGATTTCCCGCGGCGGCGGCGCACGCCAGATGGACGCGGGTCTCTGGCGCGAGATCGCCCTGAACGGGTCCATCGTCCTGCTCATCGGCTCGTTCGCCATCGGCTGGGCAACGGGCGAGGAAGGTCTGGCCGAAATCAGCGCCTTTGTCGTGTCGCCGTTCAAGGGCGTCCTGTGCCTGTTCCTGCTCGACATGGGGATCGTCGCCGGACGCGGGCTGCGCAGCGGGCGCGGCTTGATCGGGCCGGGTCTGCTGGGTTTTGGCGTGCTGATGCCCCTTATCGGGGCCAGCGCCGGATTGGCGGGCGCGCTGCTTCTGGGTCTGTCCACGGGCGGAACCGTGCTGTTGATGGTGCTGGGCGCGTCGGCCTCGTACATCGCCGTGCCGGCGGCGATGCGCGTTGCCGTGCCCGAGGCGAACCCTTCCATCTACCTGACACTGTCGCTGGGCATTACATTCCCATTCAACCTGACCCTGGGTCTGCCGCTCTATGTCGCCGTGGCCCGGACCGTGACCGGAGGATAATCCGATGCAGACACATGCCGCCAAAAGGGTAGAGATCACCATCGAAGCCATCATGAGGTCGCGCCTGACCGATGCGTTGATCGAGGCCGGGGTCACGGGCTTCACGATCCTGCCGGTGTTCGGTGGATCCGGGCGATCCGGCGAATGGAGCCGCTCCGGCCAGGTCAGCCGGGCCAGCGGCATGGTTCAGGTCATCTGCATCATCCGCCCCGAACGCCTGGACCAGCTTCTCGAAGCGGCTTTCTCCGTGGTGGACACCCATATCGGCGTGGTCAGCATCACGGATTGCCAGGTGCTGCGCGCCGAACGGTTCTGAACAGGAAAGGGGCACCCTTTCGGATGCCCCGCCAAAACCCCTTCCTTGGGGCTTACCCCTTTTTCAGAACCTCGCGGCCCAGCAATTCGGCGATCTGAACCGCGTTCAGCGCCGCGCCCTTGCGCAAATTGTCCGACACGCACCACAGGTTCAGGCCGTTTTCCACGGTCGAATCCTGCCGGATGCGGCTGATGAAGGTGGCGAAATCGCCGACGCATTCGACCGGCGTCACGTAACCCCCGGCCTCGCGTTTGTCGATCACCATGATGCCGGGGCTTTCGCGCAGGATGTCGCGGGCTTCGTCCTCGTCCAGGAACTCCTCGAACTCGATGTTCACCGCTTCGGAATGTCCGACGAAAACCGGAACGCGCACGCAGGTTGCCGTGACCTTGATCGACGGATCGACGATCTTCTTGGTCTCGGCGACCATCTTCCATTCTTCCTTGGTCGAGCCGTCCTCCATGAACACGTCGATATGCGGAATGACGTTGAAAGCGATCTGCTTCTGGAACTTCTTCGGCTCGACCTCGTTGATCGGGTTGTAGACGGCCTTGGTCTGGTCCCACAGCTCGTCCATGCCTTCCTTGCCCGCGCCCGAGACCGACTGGTAGGTCGAGACCACGACGCGCTTGATCCTGGCGCGATCGTGCAGCGGCTTCAGCGCAACGACCATCTGCGCGGTCGAGCAGTTGGGGTTGGCGATGATGTTCTTGTTCTTGTAGTCGTGGATCGCCTGCGGGTTCACTTCCGGCACGATCAGCGGGATTTCGGGGTCGTAGCGATAGAGCGACGAGTTGTCGATCACCACGCAACCGGCGGCGGCCGCCTTGGGGGCGTAATCCTTGGTCGCGGCCGATCCCACGGCGAACAGCGCCATGTCCCAGCCGGTGAAATCGAACGTGTCCAGATCCTGGGTCTTGAGTGTCTTGTCGCCAAAGCTGACTTCGGTGCCCAGCGAACGACGGCTTGCCAAAGCGGCAAGTTCGTCCACCGGAAACTGGCGCTCGGCCAGAATGTTCAGCATTTCGCGGCCCACATTGCCCGTGGCGCCGACGACGACGACGCGATAGCCCATGTTCTGTCTCCTGTACTAAGGACGCGCGTACATAGCCGCGTTGCGGGGAATAAAAAAGGGTCTCTGGGGCGGTTTTCGACGAATAACGCCGAATTGGGACGCGGCGGGGTGTCTCAGGTTTCGCCCAGCAGGGAACGATAGACCTCGACCAGCGCCCTGGCCTCGCCCTCGATGTCGAAATGCCGTTCCACATGGGCGCGGGCGGCCTGGCCCCAGAGCGCAAGGGAATCGCGGTCGGCCAGCATTTCGGACGCGGCCCCGGCCAGCGCCGGTATGTCGTCCGGCGGCACGATCCGGCCCAGCGCGGGGTCGGTCACGATCTCGGAAAACGCACCCACATCGGTGGCCACCACCGGCACGCCGCAGGCCATCGCCTCGAGCGGGGTCAGCCCGAACCCCTCCCACCGCTGCGGCGCGATGAAAAGGTCCAGCACCTGATACCACTCGGCGATCCGGTCCACCGTGACCTCGGGCTTGAACAGGATGCGGTCCGACAGGCCGGCCTCGGCGACCTTGTCCTTGAGCCCGTTCAGAAAGCCCACATGCTTTTCCGTGGCCCGCCCCATGACGATGCCCGTCGCGTCCGCGTACTGCCCGCAGAGTTCGATCATCGCATCGACGAAGGCATCCGTACCCTTCTGGTGCCGAATACGCCCGTAGCAGCCCAGCAGCAGCCCGTCGGGCAATCCCAGGCTGGCGCGCAGCGCGGCACGGTCCTCGGGCGGCGTGAAGTCCTGCAGGTTGATGCCATGCATGATGACGCGGGCGTCGCGCTCCAGATACCCGGCGGTCTTGCGCGAGGTGGCGACTACGGCATCCATCTTCGAGATCAGCCACTTCGTGTACCCGGTGTGCTTGCGCTGTGACGCGCTGGTGAACAGCAGCTTCAACCGCATCCGGACCACGCCGCGCAGCACCAGCCCCAGCAGCATTTCCGTGTTCCGCCGTGCGTGCCAGACCCGCAGCGTGCCGCGCGGCAGGAACGGCACCCGCGCCAGCGGGAAGTGTGGAACGTACGCCGGCAGGCCCGGACCCGTGGCGGCGATGTCGATCCACCGGGCCTGCAACGGCACCAGCCGCGCGATCGTCGCGGTCACGCCCGAAAGCCTGCGCTTGAGGTTGGGGGCGAGGACTCGCGGGTCTGTCACGTGGATCTCCTGAACCGGGCCGCCGGCGCGGCCTTAGTCGATGCTGTCCCGGCTGAATATGTAGATCGCGCATCCCAGCGCAAGCGCGAGTGCAAAAAAGCCGAAAATCGCGACATAGGGCGCGGTCGCGCCGGCCGCGACGGTTCCGGCATGGATTCGCCCGGTCACGAACTGCATGAGCCCGACCCCGCCGATGCCGAACAGGTTCAGCAGGGTGACACCCCGCCCGACCAGATGCGGCGGGATGAAAGCCCGGCCATGCGCCATGAGGACGGGAAAGGACGCCCCCATGAACCCGATCACCGCCATCAGCGCGACGGATGTCCAAACCGCATGATCGATCCAGAGAACCAACAGCGCCAGCGCCGCCGCGCCCAGCACGTTGCCGCCCAGGATGACCCATTTTCGGGTGCGAAACAGCCGATCCAGCGGCCCGTAACAGAACGTCCCCGCGATCATCGCCGCGCCCATCACCAGCGTGGCCTGCCCGATCTGGGTGGTGCCCAGATCGAAGACATCGCGCAGATAGGGCCCGGCCCAAAGCCCGCGCAGCGCGGCGGCCGGGGCATAGTTGACCAGCATCAGCGGCAGGATCGCCCACAATACCGGCTGTTTCAGCAGGTCCAGAACCGACCCTTTCTGATCGGCCGAGACCCGTTCCGGATCGCGGACGCTCAGCCAGATGCCGACGGCGACCGCCGCCGAGATCGCGGCAAGCGCCGCCAGTGTGGCCCGCCAGCCGACCAGTTCGACCGCCAGCGCGGTAGGGTAGGAGGCCACCAGATTGCCGACCGACCCGACACCCAGCATCACCGCCGCCAGCGTGGCGAATTTCGCGGGCGGAAACTCGCGGGCGAAAATGAAATAGGACGCCATCAGCACCGGCGAACAGCCCACGCCGATCAGAACCATCGCCAGGCCGATGTGAACCGGCGCCGTCGCGACCGCGAACAGCCCGGCACCGCCGCCGCCGCCCAGAAACAGCAGCACGGCCGCCGTCCGGCGCGGCCCGATCCGGTCCAGCGCCCATCCCACCGGCAGCTGCATCAGCGCAAAGGTGATGAACCAAAGCCCCGAGGCAAAGGCCAGATCCTCGGGCATCGCGCCGATGTCGCGCCCCAGATCGGCCGCCAGAACCGCCAGAAAGGCGCGGAAGAACTGGCTGAGAACATAGGCCAGACACAAAACCACCAACCCTGCCTGCATCGTCCCATCTTCCCCGGTGCCGCCGCTCACGGATGGTTGGCACGTTCCGCGCCTGCACACAACCGTGTGCGATTGGTTTCAGCCGGCTGACAAAGCCCGCAACCGGGTTATCTTGGGGCAAACGGGAGGATGGCGATGGAATCCGGGCAGGTGTCCTTTTACGATCGGCTTTCACCTCTGCGGGATTTTTCCCAGCTGGCCGAACCGTCGCGTTTCGCGCCGGTCCCGCCGGATTGGGTGGTCGGCGTTGCCGACATCGTCAACTCCACCGGCGAGATCGAACGGGGCCGCTACAAGACCGTGAACATGGTCGGCGCCGCGGTCATCTCGGCCATGATCAACGAACTCGGCGGACAGGTGTTTCCCTATGTCTTCGGCGGCGACGGGGCGTCCTTTGCCGTGCCCGGCGAGGTCGGGCAACGCGCCGAGCGGGTGCTCGCCGCGCTCCGTCGCTGGGCCGAAGAGGAGTTTCAGATCTCCATGCGCGCCGCTTTGGTGCCGGTCGCCGAGATCCGCGCGACGGGGCGGGACGTGCGGGTCGCGCGATTCGCCGCGTCGGACGGCGTGGACTATGCGATGTTCTCGGGCGGCGGCCTCACCTGGGCCGAGGCCCGGATGAAAGAGGGTGCGTTCCAGGTGCCTCCGGCCGATCCCGGCGCGCAGCCGGACCTCACGGGCCTGTCCTGCCGCTGGGCCAACAGCCGGGCCACGAACGGCCACATCCTGTCGATCGTGGTGCAGCCGACCCCGCAGGCGACCGAGCGCGATTTTGCCGATCTGGCCCGGCGCATCGTCGAAGCGGCGGACGGGCTGGAGCGCGGCGGTCACCCGGTTCCGGCTGCGGGGCCGCCGATCCGATGGCCGCCGCCGGGCCTCAGCCTGGATGCGCATGTGGCCCGCGGCCGGAGCAACCTGACCCTGAAGAAAACCGTGCTTCTGGGTCAGAACCTTTTGATCTGGCTGCTGTTCCGGACCGGCATCCACTTGGGCGACTTCGACCCGGTCCGTTACAAGCGGATGGTCTCCAGCAATGCCGATTTCCGGAAATTCGACGATGGGCTGAAGATGACGCTCGATTGCGACCGGGACACGCGGCAGCGGATCGAACAGCTGCTGGACGAGGCCCGCGCGCGCGGCAAGATCCGCTTTGGCCTGCACGCGCAGGACGAGGCGATGATGACCTGCATCGTGCCATCGGCGATGCAGGACGATCACGTGCATTTCATCGACGGCGCATCCGGCGGCTATACCCAGGCCGCCGCCGCGATGCGCGCGTGACCCTAGCGGGCCGCGCGCAACCGTCCGACGACGCCGGTCGGGAAGAAATAGACCGACAGGATGAACAGCACGCCCAACCACAGCAGCCAACGGTCCGCGCTCAGCAGTTCGGGCAGCACCGGCAGCCCGTCCACCACGCCCGAGGCCACCCCCATCAGGTTCTGGAGATAGTTCTGCGCGATCACCAGAACCGTCGCGCCGATCACCGCGCCATACATCGTGCCCATGCCGCCGATCACCACCATCAGCAGGATGTCGATCATGATCTCCATCGACAGTGCCGTATCCGGCCCCACATAGCGCAGCCAGATCGCGTAGAGGCTGCCGGCCAGCGCGGCGACGGCCGCCGAAAGGCAGGTCGCGGCGACCCGGTAATGCACCACCCGGTATCCGATGGCCTCGGCCCGGAAGTCGTTTTCCCTGATCGCCTGCAGCACCCGGCCAAAGGGCGAATTCACCACCCGCAGCATCAGCAGGAACAGGATCAGGCTGCCGAAGAAGATCAGGTAATAGGCCAGCAGCTTGCCGTTCAGCTTCACCCCGAACAGCTCGTCGCCGAACCTGAAGGCCGGCCCCAGCGCGCGCGGCGTCTGAAAGGTCAGCCCGTCCTCGCCCCCGGTCAGGCCCGACAACTGGCTGACCAGCACGGCGACCGCCGACGCGACCGCCAGCGTGATCATGGCGAAAAAGATCGCCCTGACGCGCAGCGAAAACAGCCCGATGATCAGCGCCAGCACCGCCGCCAGCGCCGCCCCCGCGACCGAGCCGACCAGCAACGCATCGAACCCGCGCCCCATATGGGTCGAGGCCAGCGCCACGCCATAGGCGCCGATGCCGAAGAACATGGTATGCGCGAAGCTGACGATGCCGCCATAGCCCAAAAGCAGGTCATAACTCGCCACCAGCACGACGAAGATGCAGATCCGCGCGGCCGTATCCACCGTGCGCACACCGGGAAACAGGAACGGCGCCAGCGCCAGGCAGACCAGGATGACGCCGAGGATCAGCGCCAGGAGAACCGAACGGGGCGTGTCGCCCGAAAGAACTGCTTTGATCATTTCGCCTTCACCACCGGGATCATGCCCATCGGGCGCCACATCAGGATCGCGACCATCAGGCCGATATTCGAGATCAGCGCCACCTTGGGCTCCAGGAACGCCACATAGTTCTGCATCAGCCCGACCAGCAGCGCCCCGAGGAAACAGCCCTCGACGCTGCCCAGCCCGCCAATGATCACCACGATGAAGATCAGGATCAGCGCCTGATTGCCCATATGGGCGGTGATGACCTCCTGATAGAGGCCCCACATCACCCCGCCCAGACCGGCCAGGGCCGAGCCGGCGATGAAGACGCCGACGAAGACCAGCCGCAGCCGGTAGCCCAGCGCCTGCACCATCTCGCCGTTCTCGACGCCGGCCCGCACGATCAGACCGATCTTGGTGTGGCGCAGAACCCATCGCATGGCCAGAAACACCACCAGGCCGATGCCCACCGCCACCAGCCGGTATTTTTCGATGGCCGCGCCGGCAAAGGTCACGGCCCCCTTCAGGGCCTCGGGGCGCGCGATATAGATCTCCTCGGGCCCCCACAGCACGATGATCAGCTGTTCGACCACGATCAGCCCGCCCATCGTCACCAGGATCTGCTTCAGGTGATGGCCATAGACGGGCTCGACGATCACTTTCTCAAAGGCCCAGCCCATCGCGCCGGTTGCCGCCATCGCCGCGAACACCGCCGCCATCAGCGCCGCCAGGTTCAGTGCCAGCGACGGGGCGGCGGTCATGTGCCCCAGCACCAGCAGGACCGACACCCCGACGAACGCCCCGACCGACACGAACGCGCCATGGCCGAAATTGATCACGTCCATCAGCCCGAAAACCAGGGTCAGCCCCGAGGCCATGATGAAGATCATCATGCCCATGGCCAGCCCCGACACGGTCAGCGTCAGCCACGAGGTCGCGCTCGGGATCGCCAGGAACCCGAACACGATCAGCGCCGGGATCAGCAGCACCGGCATCCATGGCGCGATCCGGTGCGCGAACGAGGCCCGCGCCATCTTGGGTGCATGTTCCGGGGCCGCCGTCATGCCTGCCCTCCTGCTTCTTTCTGGTCAAAAATACCCATGTTCCCACCTTTCGGCCGGCGCTTCAGTGCGCCTCCATGCTCAGGCCCATCAGCCGCTCCTGCAGCTCCGCGTCGCCTGCCAGTTCGCGCATCTGCCCCGCCCAGATCATCCGCCCGTCATCCATGACACAGGCGGTGTCGCCGAGCGCGCGCGCGACCGAGAAGTTCTGTTCCACCAGCAGGATCGACGCGCCCTGGTCCTTGAGCTCGCGCAGGGCGCGCGCCATGGTCGAGATGATCGCCGGCGCCAGGCCCTTGGTGGGCTCGTCGATCAGGTAGAGCCGCCGTTCCTCCACCATCGCCCGCGCGATCGACAGCATCTGCTTCTGCCCGCCCGACAGGTTCCCCGCCTCGGATTTCCAGAAGGTCTTGAGCGGCGGAAAGATCGAAAACACCCAATCCAGCCGCGCCGCGTCCATCGGCCCGGACGCGGCGGCCAGGATCATGTTCTCCTCCACCGTCAGATCGGCGAAGATGCCCATGTCCTCGGGCACGAACCCGACGCCGGCCCGTGCGATCGCCGGGGTCGGTGTCGTGGTGATGTCCTCGCCGTCCAGCAGGATGCGGCCGCGATGCGCGCGCCAGTGGCCGATGATCGTGCGCAGCGTCGTGGTCTTGCCCACGCCGTTGCGCCCCAGCAGCATCGTCACCGCGCCGCGCGGCACCTCCAGATCGACGCCCTGCAGGATGTGGTACTGCGCGATGTTGGTATAGACCCCTTCGAGCCTCAGAATGGGATCAGACATCTTCCAGCTCCCGGCCCATGTAAGCCTCCTGCACCACGTCCGAGGCCATGACCTCGGCCGGCGGTCCGTCCGCGGCCAGGGCTCCGTTGTGCAGCACGATGATGCGGTCGGCCAGGGTCCGGATCACGTCCATCTTGTGCTCGACCAGCAGGATCGTCCGGTCCTTCTGCGCCTTGAGGTCCGAGATCAGGTCCAGCACCACCGGCGCCTCGTCCACGCTCATGCCCGCGGTCGGTTCGTCGAACATGTACACATCCGGATCGAGCGCGATCAGCAGCGCCACCTCCAGCTTGCGCTGGTGGCCGTGCGACAGTTCCGACACGATCTGATCGCGGTTGTCCAACAGCCGCACCCGCTCCAGAATTCCTTCGGCCGCTTCGGTCAGTTCGGTGTGGCGGCTGGCCATGGACAGCAGGTTGAACCCCTGATGGGCCTTGGCCTGCACCACAAGCCGCACGTTTTCCAGCACCGAAAGGTTCGGAAACAGGTTGGTCAGCTGGAATGCCCGCCCGATCCCGGCGCGGGTCCGCTGCGACACCGACAGCGCGGAAATCTCGCGGCCGCGCAGCAGCACCTTGCCCGAGCTTGCCGGAATCTGACCCGAGATCAGATTGAAATAGGTGGTCTTGCCCGCCCCGTTGGGGCCGACGATGGCGGTCAGCTCGCCGGCCTGAAAGGCGCAGGTCACGGCGTCCACCGCCACGTGCCCGCCAAAGCGGACGGTCAGAGCCTCGGTCGCCAGGATAGGGGGTGTCATCGGTCGTGTTCGTCTTTCAAAAAACCGGCCCGGAGACACGGGGCCTCCGGACCGGCCAAGTCCACGGGGATTACTGGTTGCGAACCGGGATCGGCAGGTCGTCGATCGTCAGTTCACGGACAAGCTCCGGAATGGCCCATTCCACGTTGTCATCCACCTTGATCTTGAAGTGGTACATGGATTGCAGCGCCTGGTGATCCTCGGGGCGGAACATCATCTTGCCCTTCGGCGTCTCCCACTCCATGCCTTCCATCGCTTCGATCAGGGCCTCGGTATCGGTGCCGCCTGCCTTCTTGATCGCCTCGACGATCGCGATGCCGGCCGCCATGCCGCCCGCGGTGAAGAAATCCGGCGGCGTGCCGAAGCGTTCCTGATGCTCCTTCACCAGCCAGTCGTTCACCGGGTTGTCCGGGATTTCATAGTAGTAATAGGTCGCCCCCTGCATGCCGGGGAAATCCTTGTACCCCTTCATCGCGGCCAGGATGTTGCCGCCGGTGGCGATCTCGATTCCGAACCGGCCCGGATCCATGGCGTTGATCTTGCCCATGGGGTTGCCGCCACCGGCCCAGATGATGAACAGGCGCTTTTCGCCGTCCAGATCCTTCATCGCGTTGAAGATCCGTTCCGCCGCGGCGGTGAAATCGGTTGTGTCGGTCGGCACGTATTCCTCGTGCACGATGCCGCTGCCTGCCCCTTCCAACGCCTCCTTGAAGGCGGCGATGCCGTCACGGCCAAAGGCATAGTCCTGCGCCAGCGTCGCGATGTGCACGTTCTCGCCGGCCAGCGCGATGGCGTTGGCCACGGCGTCCTGCGACGAGTTCCGCCCGGTGCGGAAGACATAGCGGTTCCAGTTCTCGCCGGTGATCGAGTCGGCCACGGCCGGCTCCACGATCAGCAGCTTCTCGTACTCCTCGGCCACCGGCAGCATCGCCAGGGCCACGCCCGAGCTGACCGGGCCGACGGCCAGATCCACCTCGTCGTCGCCATAGGCCTCTTCCAGAAGGGCCTTGCCGTTCTCCGGCTTGAGCTGGGTGTCCTTTTCGATCACGACGATCTTTTCGCCGTCGATCTCCATGGTGCCGCCCGTTGCGTATTCCAGCCCCAGCATCAGCCCGTCATGGGACTGCTTGGCATAGGCTTCGAACGGGCCGGTCTTGCCATAGACATGAGCGATCTTGATGTCGGCGGCGGCGGCGGATGCCAGGGCCAGCGCAGACACCATCCCTGCGCACAAAATGCGTTTCACGATTATCCTCCCCGATGGCGCGCCTCGGTTTCGGCGCTGCAATTTCTGAATGTATGCAGGCTAATGTCGCAAGGGCGTTTGGGTCAATTATGCGGAAATACGTATTCCCTTACTTGCCCTTCCACTTTGCCGACAGGTCGCGGGCGTTTCTGGCCAGGATCATCACGTCCAGACCCACGGCCAGAAACTGCGCTCCAAGATCCAGATAGGCTTGTGCGGCCTCGTCGGTCGTTCCCAGAATGCCGGGCGCCTTTCCCGCGGCCTTGATGCGCGCGAGCGCGTCGGCGATCACCGCGCGGACCTCGGGCGCGGCGCCGTTGCCCGCATATCCCATGTCGGTCGAAAGGTCCGAAGGTCCGATGAACACGCCGTCGATGCCTTCGACCTGCAGGATGTCGTCCAGCGCCGCGATCCCGGCCCGGTTCTCGACCTGCACCAGCAGGCAGATTTCCCGGTCGGCGGTCTGAACGTAGTCGGGGACCGAGCCGAACATGGTGGCGCGGGCCGAGGTTGCGCCGACGCCGCGCGCGCCCTCGGGCGGATAGCGGCAGGCGCGCACCAGGTCGCGCGCCTGCGCGGCGCTTTCCACGATCGGCACCAGGACGGTCTGCGCCCCGGCATCCAGTACCTGCTTGATGATCCAGGTTTCGCCGATAGGAACCCGAACCACCGGATGCGCCGGGCTTGCCGCCAGCGCCATCAGCTGATCCCGAATCGACCGGATGTCGTTCGGGCCATGCTCGGCGTCGATCACCAGCCAGTCGAAGCCGGTGGTGCCCATGACCTCGGCCACGCTGGCCTCGCCAAAGCTCATCCAGCATCCGATCAGCCGGTCTCCGCGCGCAAGCGCCTGTTTGAAACTGTTGGTGGGGGCGGGCATGGGCGAACTCCCGGATGGACGGTTGGGGATCTGGGACACGATACGCAGCCGTGGGCTGGCGTCCAGCCCGATCAGTCTGACAGGGCACGCGCAACTTCGGTGATCACCTCATGGGCCATCATCACATCCGCCTCGGTCGTTTCGAACTGGCCGGCCTGAAACCGGATCACCAAGTCGCCGTCCACGCGGGTTTGCGTCAGATAGATCCGGCCGTCGTCGTTGATGGCGTTCACCAAGCGCTGGTTCAAATCATCCAAATCGGCGTTTCGGGCTGGTACAAAACGGAAGGTCCAGAGCGACCACATCGGCGGAGTGACGATTTCAAAGTCGGGCTCGGCCGCCAGCCTGTCGTGCAAGGCCCGCGACCAATCGATGTGGTTGCGCAGCCGCTGGCGCAGCCCTTCCAACCCGTAGGTGCGGATCACGAACCACAGTTTCAGCGCCCGGAACCGGCGGCCCAGCGGCACCGACCATTCGGAATAGTTGATGATCCCGTCCTTGCCGTGGGTCTTGAGATACTCGGGGCTGATCGCCAATGTCTGAACCAGATCGTCCGGATTCTTCAGGAAATGCGCGCAGCAATCGAACTGCACGCCCAGCCATTTATGCGGGTTGAACACGATGCTGTCGGCCTTTTCGATGCCGGGCCAGTAGTGGCGGTATTCCGGACAGATCATCGCCGATCCGGCCCAGGCCGCATCCACGTGGCTGTAGAGACCATATTTGGCTGCAATTTCAAGACACCGATCGACAGGATCGGTTGCGCCGGTGCCGGTGCCCCCGACACACAGGATCACCCCGGCGGGGTGCTGTCCGGCCTCCAGATCGGCCTTTATCGCGGCCTCCAAAGCCGCCGGATCCATTCCCCTCCAGTCGCCCTTGATCGGGATGCGCACCAGGTTCTCCTGACCGATCCCGGCCACCCAGATGGCCCGGTCGATCGAGGTGTGCACCTCGGACGAACAATAGACGCGCAGCGGTTTCTGCCCGAACATCCCCTGCTGGTTGCCCTGCCAGTCCAGCGCCTTTTCCCGCATGGTCAGCACGGCGGCCAGAGTGGCCGAGGACGCCGAATCCTGGATGACACCCGCGAAGCCCTTGGGCAGGTCCAGCGCCTGACGCAGCCAATCCATCATCCGCGTTTCCATCTCGGTCGCCGCCGGAGAGGTCTGCCACAACATGCATTGCGGCGCGATGGCGCTGGCCAGAAACTCGGCCAGAACCGACGGCGCCGAGGCGTTCGAGTTGAAATAGGCGAAGAACCGGGGATGCTGCCAATGGGTGATCCCCGGCATCACGATGTCCTCGAAATCGCGAAAGATGACCTCCATCGCTTCGGGGGTTTCCGGTGGGGTCTCCGGCAGGGCCTGCAGCACCTCTCCCGGTTCGGTGCGGGCCCGGACCGGGCGTTGACCGACGGTCAGGTGATACTCCCGCGCCCAATCCGCGATCTTGCGCCCCCAATCGGCGAATTCGTCCCAATTCATGTCTGGCTCCGTCCGGTATTCCTTTGCCGCACCGCCGGCGGCCTCGCCATCGGCGCGGAACGCGCATGTTAATTAACATGTCAAATAAAAAACCGATTCTGTCAAACGACCCTACGTACTCGTGTGTTGCTTACGTAAGGGAATTCGGCAAAAATTCGGCATGAACAATGATTTACCTCTGACATCCAGGTCTTTGCCGATCGCGCTGCTCAGGGCGCGGGAAAAGGTGATGGGCCCGATCCGCGCCATGCTGGCCGATGTCGGCATCACCGAACAGCAATGGCGGGTTCTCAGGGTGTTGCAGGAAGAGGGGCCGCAAGATCCGACCCGCATCGCGGAACGCGCCTGCCTGTTGCTGCCAAGCCTGACCCGCATTTTGCAAAAGCTTGAAAAAAAAGAACTTATCGAACGCCGCCCGGACGATCGTGACCGCAGGAAACAGGTGATCCGCATCACGCGAGAAGGGCGGCAGATCATCCATGACAATCTGAGCACCAGCGTCCGGGCGGCCGAACGTCTAAGGGCCCAGATGGGGGCGGAGCGGTACGAAACGCTTCTGGACCTGCTCAACGAGTTGCACGACCTGAAGGACTGAGGCCAAGCATGGAACGATTGCGTTCCGCTTGATCGCCAGGCCTGCAGTTGGATAGATGCAATCTATGCGAAACCTTTGGAAACTGCTGCACTCGCCGCGCAATCTGATCATCTTCGAGGCGGCAGCCCGCACGAAATCCTTCACGCGCGCCGCCGAGGAGCTGAGCATCCAGCAGCCTTCGGTCAGCGCCGCGATCAAGCAACTGGAATCGGCGCTGGGCGTTCACCTGTTCATCCGGCGGCATCGCAGCGTCGAACTGACCGAAGCTGGCCAGAGACTGTATGCCACGGCAGCGCGGGCGCTGAACGACATCGAAAACTGCGCCGCCGACATCCGCAGGACGCCCAAGGACCGGCACGTCACGCTGAATTCCTCGACCGCGTTTTCCTACTACTGGATGATGCCGCGGGTTCACGACCTGCGGCAGAAACATCCTCAGGTGGATTTGCGCATGCAGATCAGCGATCGCGAACCGGATCTCGACGAAGAGGATATCAGCCTGGCCATACGATTGGGAAACGGCTCCTGGCCTGGATATGACGCGGCGCTCATCGCGGACGAGGTGATCTATCCGGTTGCCAGCCCGCAGGTCATGCACGGCGCGCGCAACCTGCGCACCATTCCCAATCTGCTGCACGAACGCCTGATCCATCTGGAGGAACCCATTCGCGCGCGGCCAAGCTGGCGGCAATGGTTCGCACATCACGGCATTTCGGGCTGCGACATTTCCGCGGGACTGAGGCTCAACGACTATGCGCTTGTCCTGCAGGCGGCGTTGAACGGCGAGGGGTTTTCCTTTGGCTGGAACCATGTTGTCCGGGGTCTGATCGACAGGGGGCAGTTGGCCGCGCGCAAGGAATGGGCCTGGCGGACTGGCAACGGTTTCTATCTGGTCTGGTCGCAGTCCCGGCGGCTGTCCGATGATGCGGTCAAGGTTCGCGACTGGGTGCTGAGCCGGGCCGAGGCGGATCGCCGTTCGGATCCGGATTTCTGAGGCCCCGCCGGAGAAGAGGGGGGTTTTCTCCGGCGAGGGGGCCAGGATGGATTGCGTTACTTTGCCTGGCCCAGGGCCGGAACATCCCGGTGTTCCCCGGGATTCCGGCCCGTGCCGCAGGGCAGGTGATGGTCTGAAATGAGACCGTCCCGGGTCAGTGGAACGTGGGTGCGACTTCCCTGACCGGAGCGCCCTGAAGCATTCCTTTGCCGATACTTGATGGATCGGTCGTGTTTGTTCATGCCCCGAAAAGTTGTTCTCGCGAGGGTTTCCTCCCCGCTTTTCGGCAGGTACCGGTGTCCTTCGCCCCTCTGACGGCATCCAAGCCGCCCCGAGTGAGTGGCCCGCCGGCTTTGGCGTTCAAGCGTCCGGTCCTGCTCGATTTTAACTGTAGTACATTCGCCGCGAAATCCAACCTGATGGCGCGATAAAATCTCGGTGAAACACACGCGGGAAGCCGCATCGCGCCACCAAACGGAAGCACGGCGGCGAAAACGGCCTTGGATCAAGGCGAAAGCCTCGAGGTCGTGAAGCCATCGAACGGAGGCGAATTGCATGTCGCCGATCCCCACACGGTTGAATAATCCCCCGATTGGCCAACCACGTCACGTTGCCAGATGGGGATTTGCCGACTCTAGCGCGGATCCCACTCCTCGGCAGGTTGCAATGGGAAAGGATGTCTCGATTGCGCGAAATCGCGCCGGTTCAATCGCTGGTTGCCGGCAACATATGGCGCGCCGCGCCGGCCGTTGGTCCGATTCCCCGGAATGCGACTGTGACGGGCCATCCTTGCGCGGATCGCAGGACTCAATAAGGTAGAAGCCGGAGCCGCAACCGACGGGGGGAGGGGTCGTTTGGCACAGAAACTGGGAACACTCGAAGACCTGCCGCCGGACTATCTCAGCGAACTGGAGCAGGCGGGCGTCGCCCCCTTGTGGCCCATGATGCGCAACGTCCTGCCGCATGGTGCCCCGCAACCGGTGTCGCGGCCGGGATACTGGAGCTACGACATCGTTCGCCCGCTGTTGCTGCGCGCCGGTGAATTGACCCCGGTGGAAAAGGCCGAACGCCGGGTACTGGTGCTTTCGGACCCGGGGCGTGGCGTCGGGGCGATGCAGGCGACCGCGACCATCTATCTCGGTCTGCAGCTGCTGCTTCCCGGCGAAAAGGCGCCCGCACATCGCCACACGCCGTCGGCGGTGCGGATCATCGTGGAAGGAACCGGTGGCTACACGGTTGTGGATGGTGAGCGCCTGCCGATGGAAGAGGGCGATCTGGTGCTGACGCCGGGCGGTGAGTGGCACGATCACAGCCATGACGGCGACGAACCGGTGGTCTGGCTTGACGCGCTGGATCTGCCGCTTTTCCTCTATCTCGAAGGATCCTATGCCATCGAAGGCGAGTTGCAGGCGCAAAGAAACCGTCCGGACGCCAGCCAGGTCGAGTACCGCGCGGCCGGTCTTGCGCCCTCGCGCCGCGCCGGATCGGGCGCCCGCCGCTATCCGATGATGCGTTATCCGTGGAAACGGACCGAGGCGGCGCTGCGCGAGATGGCGGAATACGGCCAGGACGTCGCCGAACTGGACTACATCAACCCCGAAACGGGACAGGACGTGTTGCCGACGCTCGGGTTCACGGCGATGCTGCTGCGCGCGGGCCAATCGCATGCCGCCCCGTTCCGGTCGTCGTCCTGCGCGTTTCATGTCGTCAGCGGCGACGGCGAGTCGGTCGTCAACGGCGAGACGGTTCGCTGGCGGTCCAAGGATACCTTCACCGCGCCGATCTTTGCCGACATAAGCCATGCCGCGTCGTCCGATGCGTTTCTGATCCGCATTCACGACCGCCCCCTGCAAGACAAGCTCGGCTACTACGAGGAGCGCCCGCGATGACTGAAAGCCTGTTCAGCCTCCCGCAGGTTCCGGGCATTCCGGTACGGGGCGAAGCGGCAACCTATCCGATCGGCCGCATCTTTTGCGTGGGCCGGAACTATGCGGCCCACGCCGCTGAAATGGGACAGGAAGTGGATCGCGAAGCGCCGTTCTATTTCACCAAGTCGGCATCCAATGCGGTCCTTTCGGGTGCCACGGTTCCCTATCCGCCGGGAACGGAGAATTATCACTACGAGATGGAATTGGCGCTGGCCATCGGCCAACCGGTGTTTCGCGCGACCAGGGACGAGGCTTGGCGCGCGGTCTATGCCTATGGCTGTGCGCTCGACATGACGCGGCGGGATCTGCAGATCCGCGAACGCAACAAGCAGCGCCCCTGGGATCTGGGAAAGGATGTCGAGAACGGCGCGGTCTTTGCGCCCATGACCAAGGCGGCGGACTGGACGCCCGCGGACGATACGCGCATCCATCTGGCGGTCAATGACGAGGTAAAGCAGGATGCGACGCTTGCCGAACTCATCTGGAAGATCGACGAGATCATCGGCCACCTGTCGGGCTTTTATCATTTGCGTCCCGGCGACTTGATCCTGACCGGCACGCCGGCCGGTGTCGGCCCGGTGCTGGCGGGGGATGTGATCACCGGCGGAATAGACGGGCTGGAGCCGATCCGCCTGACGCTGGCCGAGGCGGGCTGACCATGGCCGCCGACCGCATCCTGATCGCTGGCGGCGGCATTGGGGGATTGGCGGCGGCAATCGGTCTTGCGCAGCGCGGTGAACGGGTTCTGGTGCTGGAAAAGGCCGCGCGATTCGGCGAGATCGGCGCGGGCATCCAGCTTGGGCCGAACGCGTTTCACGCCTTCGACTTTCTCGGGGTCGGAGATGCCGCGCGGGCCATGGCGGTCTATATCGACAACCTGCGACTGATGGATGCGCTGACCGGCGACGAGATCACGCGCATCCCGTTGGGCGATGAGTTCCGCGCACGGATGGGCAACCCTTATGCGGTCGTGCATCGCGGCGAGCTGCACGGCGTCTTCCTGAGGGCGTGCCGGGACAGTCCGCTGGTCGAGTTGCGCACCGACAGCGCGGTCGCCGGCTATGCGCAGGACGGTGAAACGGTGTTCGCCATCCTCCAGGACGGCACCCGCATCCAGGGAAAGGCGCTGATCGGCGCCGATGGGCTTTGGTCCAAGGTACGGGCGCAAATGCGCGATGACGGACCGCCGCGGGTGTCCGGACATACGACCTATCGTTCGGTGATCCCGATCGAGGACATGCCGGAAGACCTGCGCTGGAACGCCGCGACGCTGTGGGCCGGACCGCGCTGCCATATCGTGCATTACCCGCTCTCGGGCTGGAAAAGCTTCAACCTCGTCGTCACCTATCACAACGACGCCCCGGAGCCGGTAGCCGGAATGCCGGTGTCGCATGACGAAGTGCGCAAGGGCTTCGATCATGTCAGCCCAGTGGCCCGGCAGGTGATCGACAAGGGGCGGGACTGGAAGCTCTGGGTTCTGTGCGACCGGGATCCGGTCATGCAGTGGACCGATGGCCGGGTCGCCCTGTTGGGCGATGCGGCGCATCCGATGCTGCAGTATTTTGCGCAGGGCGCCTGCATGGCGATGGAGGACGCGGTGTGTCTCGCGGCGCTTTTCGAGACCGGCGGTGCGGTTGAGAGCATTTTGCGGGACTATCAGGAAAGACGACGCTTGCGCACAGCACGGGTTCAGTTGCAGTCTCGGGAAATCGGAGAACACATCTATCACCCCGACGGGGCCCATGCGGCGCTGCGAAACAGGATCATGAGCGCCAAGTCCCCCGAACAGTGGTACGATGCGGTCGAATGGCTGTACGGAAGTACGGGTCTGGAGGGCGCGGTGTTCGCCTGATCGGAGTGTGAGCAATATATTGCATTGTGAAGGCAAGTTGGCATTATATTGCTAAAAGAGGGGTCAAAGGGAGGATGACATGACCTATCGGAGAACGCTTTTGGGCGTGATTGGCGGCGCGGCCGTCGCGGCACTGGCCACCGGTTTCAGCGCCGGAACCGCGCTGGCGCAGGAAGTCACGCTGAAACTGCACCAGTTCCTGCCGGCACAGGCCAACGTGCCGAAACTGGTTCTAGATATCTGGGCGGACAATGTGGAAAAGGATTCGGATGGCCGGATCAAGGTCGAGCGGTACCCGTCCATGCAGCTCGGCGGCAAGCCGCCGGAACTGATGGACCAGGCGATCGACGGCGTTGCCGATGTCGTCTGGACCGTGGTCGGCTACACGCCGGGCCGATTTCCCAGCACCGAAGTCTTCGAACTGCCGTTCATGATGACCAATGCGCGGGCGGTCAGCCGCGCCTATTGGGAGATGTTCGAAAAGCACATGAAGGATGACGAGTTCAAGGATGTCCACATTCTTGGAACCTGGGTGCACGGTCCCGGAATGCTGCATACCGCCGACCCGGTGGAAAGCCCCGAGGATCTGCAGGGCATGAAGATCCGGGGCGGCTCGCGTTCGGTCAATTCGTTGCTGACCAAGCTGGGCGCGACTCCGGTCGGGATGCCGGTGCCGGCGGTGCCCGAAGGACTGAGCAAGGGCGTGATCGACGGCACCACGATCCCGTGGGAGGTGACGACCGCCCTGAAAGTGCCGGAACTGGTTGAGAACCACACCGAGTTCGAGGGCCGCGCGCTGTATACGCTGACCTTCGTGCTGGCGATGAACAAGGACAAGTATGACAGCCTGCCCGACGATCTGAAAAAGGTGATCGACGACAATTCGGGGCTCGAATTCTCGGTCTTCGCCGGCGGCACCCAAGCGGATGCCGACGGACCGGCCCGCGTGGTCGCCGAGGATCTGGGCAACAACATCATCACCATCGACGAAGCTGGCGTCGAGGAGTGGCGCGCGCTGGCGCAGCCGATCTATGACGAATGGATCGCCGACATGGAGTCCAAGGGCAAGGACGGCAAGGCGCTGATCGAAGAGGCGCAGATGCTGATCGAGAAATACACGCCGCAATACACCAACTGATACCGGCGCAAGACAAGGCCGCGGCGCCTCGGCGCCGTGGCCGTTCGTCCCCGCAACAGATCGAGGACCAATGCAGAAAGTCATGATGGGGTTGGCCAGAACCCTGGCCATCATCGGCGGGATCGTTCTGAGCGCCCTGATCCTTTTGACATGCGTGTCGATCCTGGGCCGTTTGCTGAACGGGTTTTTTCACGGCGCGTTCATGCAGGGCATCGCGCCCGGCTTTTCCGACTGGGCAATCGGGATCGGGATCGGACCCGTCAACGGCGATTTCGAACTGGTCGAGGCCGGCGTGGCCTTTGCCATCTTCTGTTTCCTGCCGCTATGTCAGATCACCGCGGGGCACGCGTCGGTGGATATCCTGGCGAATACCTTTCCCAAGGGCGTCAACCGGTTTCTGCGGATGGTGACTGAGATCGTGTTCGCGGGCGTCCTGATCCTGATCGCGTGGAAGCTGTTCGACGGCATGATGAGCAAGAAGGAATACGGCGAGACCACCTTTCTGCTGCAGTTCCCGATCTGGTGGGCCTATGCGCTCAGCTTTGCCGCGTCTCTGGCGGCGGCCATCGTCGGCGTCTACATGGCCTGCATCCGGACCTATGAATTCGCGACCGGCCGCATCCTGATCTGGGACGGTGTGGAGGCAACCCATTGACCGCGCTGGAAATCGGAATCGCGTCCTTTCCCGCCTTGATGGTGCTGATCTTTCTGCGGGTGCCGATCGGGCTGGCCATGTTTCTTGTCGGTCTGGTGGGCCTCATCCTGGTGACCGGCGGCACGCAGGTCGCCTTTGCCCGCCTCAAGAACGAAACCTACACCACCTTTTCCAGCTATTCGCTGACCATCGTGCCGATGTTCCTGCTGATGGGGCATTTCGCGACGCTGGGCGGCATGTCGAACGCGTTGTTCCGAGCCGCCGAAGGCTGGCTGGGCCATCGGCGTGGGGGCGTCGCCATGGCCTCGATCGGCGCCTGCGCGGGTTTTGGCGCGATCTGCGGGTCGTCGCTGGCCACCGCCGCCACGATGGGCCGTGTCGCGCTGCCCGAGCTCAAGCAATATGGCTATGCCGGCGGCTTCTCGACCGCGACACTGGCAGCGGGCGGGACGCTTGGTATCCTGATCCCGCCCTCGGTGGTTCTGGTGATCTACGCCATCCTGACCGAGCAGAACATCGCCAAACTGTTCCTCGCCGCCTTCATCCCCGGGATCATGGCGGCGCTGGGCTATGTCATCGCCATTTCCATCTATGTGCGACTCTATCCCGAGAGTGCGGGAACACGGCCGCCGGTGCCCTATTCCGAGCGGTTTGCGGCGCTGCTGCAGGTCTGGCCGGTTCTGTTGGTGTTCGGGCTCGTGGTCGGCGGCATATATCTGGGCTGGTTCACCCCGACCGAAGGCGCGGCAGTCGGGGCCTTTGGCACCGGCGTCATCGCGTGGTTCAACGGGGGGCTGACCCGGGCTTCGCTCGCCGACAGCTTCATCGTCACCGCCCGTTCGACGGCAATGATCTTTTTCATCATTCTGGGCGCGGGGTTCTACAACGGCTTTCTCGCCCTCACGCAGGTGCCGCAGGAACTGTCGAACTATGTCGTCAGCCAGGGGTTTTCACCCTGGGTCGTTCTGGCGCTGATCCTGTGCTTCTATCTCGTCTTCGGCTGCCTGATGGACAGCCTTTCGATGATCCTGCTGACCATCCCGATCTTTTTCCCCGTGATCTCGGCGATGGATTTCAACCTGGTCTCGCTGCCTGCCATGCAGGCCGAAGCGGCGATGGAGGTGCTCAGAAACGGTGTCCCGCAAGGGATGGGGGCCGAAATGCTGGCCTCGATCCAGGAGGCCATCGCCACCGGCACCGAACTCACGCGCGAGCAGATGAAGGAATTGGGCATCCGCGTCACCCGCGGCATGGCGAACCGGATCGAGGCGGAATATGTCGCGATCTGGTTCGGTATCCTGGTCCTCATCGTCGTCGAGGTCGGGCTGATCACGCCACCGGTTGGCATGAACCTGTTCATCATCAACGCGATGGACCGAACCACGCGGATCATCGAGACCTACAAGGCCGTTCTGTTCTTCGTGGCCTCGGACATCGTTCGGGTCATCATCCTCGTCGCTTTTCCGACGATCACGTTGTTTCTATTGCCGGGCTGAACGGTTTCAGCCCGGTCTGATCTGTTGCGCCCCGATCGGTCCGGGGTGCCGCCGCGTGGGAGGCGACGATGAGCGGTTATGTTGCGCATGACGTAATCCGTGAGGATGCGGGCGATGGTGTGATCCTGCTGCGGTCCGCTCATCCCCTGCCCAAACCGGCCGCCAGGACTGCCGACTGGCTGCATCGCTGGGCCGCCGAACGTCCGGAGACGGTGTTTCTGGCCGAACGCAGCGGACCCGGCTGGCGCGTGTTGCGATATGGCGATGCGCTGGAACAGGTGCGCGCCCTGGCGGCGGGCTTGCTGGCGCGCGGGCTCGGGACGACCACACCGGTCCTCATCCTCTCCGGCAACAGCATAGACCAAGGTGTACTGAGCCTGGCGGCGCAGTATGTCGGCATCCCGACGGTGCCGGTGGCCGAGCAGTATTCCCTGATCCCCGGGGCACTGAAGCAGCTGCACCACATCATCGGGCTGATCGACCCGGCGATGGTCTTTGCCGAAGATGGCGAAGCCTTCGCATCGGCGCTTGCAATGGACGACATGGCGGGACGGCAAATCGTGGTCAGCCGGAATGCCGGCCTTGGCCACGCGAAGCTGCATGACTTGCAGTCGGAAACCGCAGATATCGAGACCGCTGCCGCCCGCGTCGGGCCGGACACCGTGGCCAAGATCCTGATGACATCCGGCTCGACCTCGCACCCCAAGGGCGTGCTGACGACGCAGGCCATGATGTGCGCCAACCAGGCGCAGTATGAACAGGCGCTGCCGTTTCTGTCGGACCGACCGCCGCGTCTGGTCGATTGGCTGCCCTGGAACCACGTATTCGGCGGCTCGAACAACTTCAACCAGATGCTGGCCTTTGGCGGGTCGCTCTACATCGACGGGGGAAAGCCCCTGCCGGCGCTGATCGGCAAGACGTTCGAAAACAACCGCTTGATGAATGGCACGATCGCCTACAACGTGCCGATCGGATTTGCCCAGTTGCGGACCGAGATGCGGAAGGACGAGACCCTCCGCCGGAATTTTTTCTCGGATCTGGACATGCTGTTCTACGCGGGCGCATCGCTCGCCCCGGATGTCTGGCAGGATCTGAACGACATGGCGCTTGAGGTCAGGGACGAACCGCCCCTGATCACCACCTGCTGGGGCATGACCGAAACCGCCCCGGCCTGTATTTTCCAGCATTTCCCGGCAAACCTTCCGGGGATCGTGGGTGTTCCCTTGCCGGGCGTCACCGTCAAACTGGTGCCGGAAGTGGGCGACCGGTACGAGGTGCGCGTCAAGGGGCCAAACGTCTTTGCCGGCTACCACGAAGACCCCGAGAAGACCGCCGAAGCCTTCGATGCCAACGGGTTCTTTTGCAGCGGCGACGCGATGACCCTGGTCGATCCGGGCGACATGAACCGGGGCCTGCGGTTCGACGGGCGTATGTCCGAGGATTTCAAGCTGGCTTCGGGTATCTGGGTCCGGGCGGCAGCGATGCGGCTGGAGTTGCTGGCGGCCCTGGCGCCCTTGGCCGCGGATGTCGTCGTGACGGGCGAGTACCGCGATCAGGTCGGGCTGATGATTCTGCCGACGGCAGCGCTGGCCGAAGGGTTGGAGGACCGGGACGGCGCCTATCTGCCCGCAAGCCAGGCTGCGGCGATCGCGGAGCGCCTGAGGCAGGTCAACGGCGACAAGGGCACATCGGCCCGCATCACGCGGGCGCTGATCCTCTCCAAACCTCCGTCGATGGCGGATGGCGAGATCACGGCCAAGGGCAATCTCAATTTCAGGAAACTGCTGGATCGGCGGGCCAAACTGCTGGAAAGACTGTACGATGACGCCGACCCGGCCACGATGGTTGTGCAGTAAGATGCAAGGCGGCGCCCATGTTTATGCATTATCTTGCCAAATTCGACGCAAGATGCATTATGGCCGCCCAAGGGGCGAGGGTGTGCGCAAACTGCTGTCAACGGCTGTCAAGGCGCGCCACCTTTGCCATGCATGGGAGGGAACCGGATGAGCGGAAACGCCGCGCTGTATTTCGTGGATCGCCATGTCGCGGAGGGAAACGGCAATCGCCCCGCCTTTCGAGAGGCGGCAGGCCAAAAGCGCCGGATGACCTATGCCGAGCTGGCCGACGCATCGGCCCGCGTTGCGGGTGCCTTGTCTCGGGCAGGCATACCGCGCGAGGCGCGCGCCGCCATGCTGGTTCTGGATCAGATCGAGTTTCCGCAGATCTTCTGGGGTTGCCTGAAAGCCGGTGTCATTCCTGTTCCGCTCAACACCTTGCTGGCGACGCCGGTCTATGACGTGATCCTGAACGACAGCCGCGCGGCGTGCCTGTTCGTGTCCGAGGAACTCTGGCCAGTGGTTCGCGACGCCGCCCGGGCCTCACCGCATCTGGCGAAGGTCGTCGTTATCGGGTCGGCGCCGGACGGCACGCAGAGTTTCGACGATTTCATGGCCGATGCCGTTCCCGCCGAACCGGTGCCGGCCTCGGACGACGATACGGCCTTCTGGCTGTACTCGTCCGGTTCGACGGGCCAGCCCAAGGGCGTGCGTCACGTGCACGGAAGCCTCCGGGCCACCGCCGATACCTATGGCGCGCAGGTCTTGCAGATCGAACCTGACGATGTGGTGTTCTCGGCCGCAAAGCTGTTCTTTGCCTATGGCCTGGGAAACGCCATGACGTTTCCCATGTCCGTGGGTGCCGAAACCGTTCTGTTCAACGGTCGGCCGACCCCCGACAGCACGATCGACATCATCGCCGCCGAAAAACCGACGGTGTTTTGCGGCGTGCCGACCCTCTATGCCGCCACGGTGGCGCAGCTCGAGCAGCAGGGTGTGCCGGATGTGACGCTCCGCCGCTGCATCTCGGCCGGTGAAGCCCTGCCCGAGGACATCGGACGCGCCTGGCAGCGCCTTTGGGGCGTGGACATCCTGGATGGTGTGGGATCGACCGAGATGCTGCACATCTTTCTGTCGAACGCGCCGGGGGATGTCCAATACGGCACGTCCGGCCGGCCCGTGCCGGGCTATGAAGTGCGGTTGGTCGATGAGAATGGCACGGATGTGGGCGTCGGCGGGCTGGGCGAACTGCTGGTGCGCGGTGCCTCTGCGGCGGATGGGTACTGGAACAAACGAGACAAGAGCCGCGCCACCTTCGAGGGCGAATGGACCCGAACCGGCGACAAGTACGAACTGACTCCGGAAGGGCGCTATGTCTATTGCGGGCGCACCGACGACATGTTCAAGGTCTCGGGAATCTGGGTGTCGCCCTTCGAGGTCGAACAGGCGCTGATCTCGCACCCGGCGGTGCTCGAAGCCGCGGTGGTCGCGGCGCGCGACGGCGATGGCCTGGAAAAGCCCAAGGCCTATATCGTTCTGAAACAGCCCGCCACCGACGGGTTGCCGGACGAATTGAAGCAATTCGTCAAGCAGAAGGTCGGTCGCTGGAAGTACCCCCGCTGGATCGACTTTGTCGAAGATCTGCCCAAGACCGCCACCGGCAAGATCCAGCGCTTCAAGCTGAGGGAGGAGGCGTGATGTTGGAATGGTCCCGAACGCCGGAACGGCCCATGAACGCCAACGGAATTTCTCTGGAATACGCCTGTTTCGGACCGCCGCCGTCAGAGGCTCCGACCATCGTGCTGCTGCACGAGGGGCTGGGATGCGTGGCCCGGTGGCGCGATTTCCCCGAACTTCTGTCGCAGCGCACCGGGCTGGGTGTTCTGGCCTATTCGCGGCAGGGTTATGGCCAATCGGACCCGGTCGCGTTGCCGCGTCCGACCGACTTCATGACGCGTGAGGCTCTGGATGTGTTGCCGCATGTGCTGGACCAGGCCGGAGTCGGTCGATGCATCCTGTTCGGGCATTCCGACGGGGCGACCATCGCGGCGATCTATGCCGGCAGCGTTGCGGATCACCGTGTGCGCGGTCTGATCCTTGCGGCACCGCATTTCTTCACCGAAGAGATGGGGCTGGCCGAAATCGGCCGGGCGCGCGAGGCGTACGGAACGACCGACCTGAAGGATCGGATGGCAAAGTACCATCGCGACCCGGACGGCGCGTTTCGCGGGTGGAGCGACGTGTGGCTGACGCCCGAGTTCCGCAAATGGAACGTGGCCGAAGTCATCGACTACATCCGTGTGCCGATCCTTGCCATTCAGGGGCGCGATGACCAATACGGAACGCTGGCACAGATCGACGAGATCGTGACCCGCGCCTATTGTCCGGTTGACACGGCGATCCTGGACTGCCGCCATGCTCCGCATCAGGAAGTGCGCGACGCGACCCTGGACGCGGTTTCCGACTACTGCGCCCGCCTGATGCGGATCGAGGCCGCGCAGGGCGTTCCGGCCTGATCGTGGACCGCGGCCTTCCCATAATCGCCTATGTTCCGGGTCGCACCGCCCGGCCGCCCGAGGAGGCTTTCGCGTCGGTTTGTGCCTCTGTCTCGCCCGGCATGAGCGTTGATGAGATCGCAAACTCCGCGGCCTGGCGCATGGGTTGGACCCTGTTCGAGCGGGGGTTCTTCTGGGAGGCGCACGAGGTTTGGGAACCGGTCTGGATGAACCTGCCTCCGAATTCGATCGAACGGACCTTCGCTCAGGGATGTATCCAACTTGCGAATGCCTGCCTCAAGATCCGCATGGGACGCCCCAAGGCGGCGCTGCGATTGTGCGTGGCGGCGCGCGAAGCCTTTGACGCCTGCCGCGATCAGTCCACGGTCCTCGGCCGCGAGGTCGCGCCCGCGCGTGCCCGATTGGAGAGGGCATTCTTGGAGTTGAGGGATGTGCAATATAATGCTAGCACGACATGAAATTCTTTGGAGATTCTGGTCAGTTTCTGGCAACCTCATGAATTACAACGATAGAAATATGCATTATTATGCCAAAATGGCATTGCCAGAACATGTAATTCGCACTAAAGTACAGTCTGCTGAACGTTTGAGGAGCCCGGAATGACCCAGCGCATCGACTTTCAGACCGATCCCTCGAAATACCGCCATTGGCGCGTCGAATATGATGGTGAGATCGCCAATCTGATCATGGATGTGGATGAACAGGGCGGGCTGTTTCCAGGCTATGAGCTGAAGCTGAATTCCTACGATCTGGGCGTGGATATCGAGCTTGCGGATATCGTGCAGCGGATGCGGTTCGAGCACCCCGAAGTGAAAGTCGTGGTGATGCAGTCAGGCAAGGACAGGGTGTTCTGCGCGGGCGCAAATATCCGGATGCTGGGCGGCGCGAGCCATGCGCACAAGGTGAATTTCTGCAAGTTCACCAATGAAACACGCAACACATACGAGGCGGCCGAGGAGGACTCGGGGCAGAAATACATCGCTTCCGTCAAGGGATCCTGCGCAGGGGGCGGTTATGAGCTGGCGCTGGCCTGCAACTACATCATGCTGACCAATGACAGCACGTCGTCGGTCGCCTTGCCCGAGGTGCCCTTGCTTGCGGTGCTCCCCGGCACCGGCGGGCTGACCCGCGTCACCGACAAGCGCAAGGTGCGACGTGATCTGGCAGATGTCTTCTGTTCGGTCGAGGAAGGTGTGCGCGGTCAGCGCGCCGTGGACTGGCGGCTGGTCGATGAGGTCGTTCCGAACTCCAGATTCGACGAGATCGTGCAAGAACGCGCCCGCGAATTCGCTGCGGCGTCCCGAAAACCTTCGGGACTGAAGGGAATAGAGCTGACGCCCCTGAACCGCAGTTTCGGCGAAGATGGCTCGGTCACGTATTCCACTGTCGAAGTGTCGGTGGACCGCGCGGCCGGCCGGGCGGCGATCACGGTGAAAGGCCCCGAGGAGGATGCGCCGGCCGATACCGACGCCTTGCAGGCTCTGGGCGCGGACGGCTGGATGCTGCGCGCGGCGCGGGAGCTGGACGACGCGATTCTGCATCTGCGCCTGAACGAACGGGAATTGGGGTTGATCGCATTCCAGACCCAAGGCGATCCGGCCCGTGTTCTGGCGCATGAAGCCCTGCTGCTGGACAATTCCGAAAACTGGCTGGCGAACGAAATCCTGAAATACTGGAAAAGGGTCTTGAAACGGATCGACATGACCTCGCGCAGCCTTGTGGCGATCGTCGAACACGGCTCTTGTTTCGCCGGTGTTCTGGCCGAGCTGCTCTGGGCCGTGGACCGCTCCTACATGATGCTCGAAGAATTCGAAGGCGACAATCGCCCGCTGGCCACCGTCACGCTGAGCGCCAGCAACTTCGGCACCTATCCGATGGGCAACGACCTGTCGCGCCTGGCCACCCGGTTTTGGGGGGAACCTGAGGCCGTTGAGACCCTGAAGGCCCATATCGGCGAGCCGCTGGAGGCCGCCGAGGCCGAGGAACTGGGCCTTGTGACCTATGCGCTCGACGATATCGACTGGGAGGACGAGGTGCGCGTGTTCCTGGAAGAACGCGCCAGCTTCTCGCCCGATGCGATGACCGGAATGGAGGCCAATCTGCGCTTTGCCGGGCCGGAAACCATGGAGACCCGCATCTTCGGGCGCCTGACCGCCTGGCAGAACTGGATCTTCCAGCGCCCCAACGCGGTCGGACCCGAAGGGGCCTTGCAGCGATACGGCACCGGGCTACGCGGCGAATACGACATGGAACGTGTGTAAGGGGCCTGGGCCTCTAGCGGAGGAAAGAGATGCTTGATCTGATCAATGTGAGTTACGACACCCAAATCCCGAACAACGTGGGGCTGAGCCAGGACAAGAAGGTGCTCAAGGCGCTGGAAAAATGGCACCCCGGTTACATCAACTGGTGGAACGACCTGATTCCGCGGGATTTCCAGGAGTCGCTCGTCTATCTGCGCACCGCCGTCAGCGTCGATCCCAAGGGATGGGCCAAGTTCGACTATGTGAAGATGCCGGAATACCGCTGGGGCGTCCTGCTGGCTCCGCAAGTCGAGGACAGGGTCATTCCCTGCGGAGAGCACAAGGGCGAACCGGCCTGGCAGGAGGTGCCGGGCGAATACCGGAACATGCTGAAACGCCTGATCGTCATTCAAGGCGACACCGAACCGGCTTCGGTCGAACAGCAGCGGTTGCTGGCCCTGACCGCCCCCTCGCTTTACGACATGCGCAACCTGTTTCAGGTGAACGTCGAAGAGGGCCGGCACCTGTGGGCCATGGTCTATCTTCTGCACAAGTATTTCGGCCGCGACGGGCGGGAAGAAGCCGACGACCTGCTGCGCCGCCAATCGGGGTCGGAAGAGGCTCCGCGGATGCTGGGTGCGTTCAACGAGGAAACGCCGGATTGGCTCTCTTTCTTCATGTTCACCTATTTCACCGACCGGGACGGCAAGATGCAGTTGGAATCGCTGGCGCAGTCCGGCTTCGACCCGCTCAGCCGCACCTGTCGCTTCATGCTGACCGAGGAAGCGCATCATATGTTCGTCGGCGAAACCGGCGTCGGCCGCATCGTTCAGCGCACCTGCGAGGTGATGAAGGAAAACGGCATCGACGATCCGTATGACGTGGGCCGGATCCGCGACCTGGGCGTGATCGACCTGCCGACGATCCAGAAGAAACTGAACCTGCATTACACGCTGTCGCTGGACCTGTTCGGTCAGGAAGTCTCGACCAATGCCGCCAATGCCTTCAACGCCGGCATCAAGGGCCGGTACATGGAGAACCGGCTGACCGACGATCATCGGTTGCAGGGCGACACCTACACCGTCTGGGATCTGGATGACGGCAAGGCCGTCCAAAAGGAGGTTCCGGCGCTGACCGCGATCAACATGCGCCTGCGCGACGACTATACCAAGGACGCCGCGGGCGGCGTCGGACGGTGGAACAAGATCATCGAGAAATGCGAGGTGGAGTTCGAACTCAAGCTGCCGCATGAAGCGTTCAACCGCAAGATCGGGGTCTTTGCCGACAAGCTGTTCGATCCGTCCGGCAAGCTTGTCAGTGGTGCGGAATACGACAAGGGCTTGCCGGAATGGCTGCCGACCCATGCCGACGGCGATTTCATACAGTCTCTGATGAAACCTTGCTACGAACCGGGTCAATACGCCCGCTGGATCGCCCCGCCCAAGGTGGGCATCGACAACAAACCGGGCGATTTCGAATACGTGAAACTGCACATGGCATAGCACGCAAATCCGGGCCGGGCGCCGCAAACGGTAATAATTCGTGACGATAACCGGATTGACGGACTCACCTTTTGTCCTGTTTTTTGGACCCGGCTTGTTCAGATTGGGGAGACCCGCAATGCAGATCAACCGCTCAAAGGCAGAGACACCGAAACTCGAAGCCCTTGCCGGTCAGGTATCCGCGCTGCAAGGCCCCTGTGTCGGCTGTTCCAACTGTGTCGGTCTTTGCGAGGCACTGATCGACACGCTGGTTCTGCCTGACGTGATCCTGTCCAAGAAACGCGAGAGTTCATGAACCAGCCGCTCAAGCAGCACCTCATCGACCCAGAAATCTGTATCCGTTGCTACACCTGCGAAATGACCTGCCCCGAGCAGGCCATCGAGCATGACGACATGAATGTGGTGGTGGATGCATCCAAGTGCAATTTCTGCATGGATTGCATTCCTGTCTGTCCGACCGGATCCATCGACAACTGGCGGGTCGTCAACGAGCCTTACTCGCTGGACGACCAGTACGGCTGGATGGAACTGCCCGAGCAGGAGGACATCGCCGGCGATGACAGCGGTCTGGAGGCGCTGGACGACTCCATCGCCGCCCTGCTGGCCGAAGCGCACAAGGGCGCCGGCGGCAAGGCGCGGGCACCGGACACGGCGTCGAAGCCGACCATCAACATGTATGGTCTTGGCAAGCCGGCCGAGGCCAAGGTCACGGGCAATTTCCGCCTCACAGCCGAGGACAGCGACAGCGATGTGCGCCATATCATCCTGGATTTCGGGTCTCTGCCGTTTCCGGTCTTGGAAGGGCAGAGCATCGGCATCATCCCGCCCGGAACGGATGAGAACGGGGAGCCTTTTCTGCCGCGCCTCTATTCCGTTTCGAGCCCCCGCGACGGCGAGCGCCCGAACTTCAACAACCTTTCGCTCACCGTGAAGCGCGAAGAAAAGGGCGTCTGTTCGAACTATGTCTGCGATCTGAAACCAGGCGATACCGTCAAGGTCACGGGGCCGTTCGGCGCGACCTTCCTGCTGCCGTCCGATCCGAATGCGCATCTTCTGATGATCTGTACCGGCACCGGCTCGGCCCCGTTCCGGGCCTTCACGATGCGGCGGCAACGTGAATACCCCAAGCTCAAAGGGTCGCTCACCTTGGTGTTCGGCGCCCGTCGCCCGCAGGAACTGCCGTATTTCGGCCCTCTCAAGAAAGTGCCGGAAGGCTTCATGGCGAAACACTTTGCCTTTTCAAGGCAGGAGGGCGAGCCCAAGCACTATGTCCAGGACAAGCTGCGGGAAAAGGCGGAACAGGTCGCTGCGGTACTCAAGAACCCGAATGGCCACATCTACATCTGCGGTCTCAAGGCGATGGAACAAGGGGTGGAAGAGGCCCTGAACGACATCGCCCGCGGCGTCGGGCTGGATTGGGCCGACCTGCGCGACAGGATGCGTGACGCGGGACGTTACCACGTCGAAACCTACTGAAACGCCAAAGGGCACGCTCAGGCGGCAATTTTGATTGCCCGCAGAGCCCTGCCGTCGTAATTTGTGCATTATTTCACATAATGCATGCGGGCAGTATGACGGAAATCACCAACTTCCGGGGCGAAAGCAGATCGCAGAGCGGTGCCGATCTGATCGAGGAGTCCGTTTCGTCGCTGATTGCCCGGGTCGGCGAACGTGTCCGCAAGGCGCGCGAAAGGCACGGTATCCCGCGGCGGGTGCTGTCGGAAGTCTCGGGCGTATCGCCCAGATATCTGGCGCAACTCGAAGCGGGCGAGGGGAACATCTCGATCGGACTTCTGCAGCGGGTGGCTGTCGCCCTGGATCACCGGATCGAATGGTTCGTCGGTGAGGACGACCCCTGGACCTCGGAGGCGTTGCGGGTGGCCGATCTGTTCCGGACGGCCAGCGCGGACGTGCAGCAGAGCGTTCTGCGCACGCTCAATCCGGAACCCGCCGAGGTGTTGCGGGCCAACCGGATCTGCCTGGTCGGACTGCGCGGCGCGGGCAAATCAACCTTGGGTGCGCTGCTGGGGGCGGAACTGGACGTGCCGTTCGTCGAACTGAACGAGAGGATCGAGGAACAGGCCGGTATGCCCGTGAGCGAAGTCATGGCGTTGTATGGGCAAGAGGGTTATCGCAAGCTCGAGGCACAGGCGGTCGATCGGATCATCGCGACCCATGACACGATGGTTCTGGCCGTGGCGGGCGGTATCGTGGCCGAGCCCGAGACCTACAACACCCTGCTTAGCCATTTTCACACGGTCTGGCTGCGGGCGTCGCCGGTCGAACACATGGAGCGGGTGCGCGCGCAGGGCGATGAACGCCCGATGGCAGGCAATCCCGAAGCGATGGAACAGCTCAAGTCGATCCTGACCAGCCGCGAGGCGCTCTATGCCAAGGCGCAGGCGCAACTGGACACGTCGGGCCAGACTGTCGAAACCTCGCTTTCACAGCTCATGACGCTGGTTCTCGAACGGGGATTCCTCAACTGAGGTCAGGTGCGGGTTACATTGGATCGCGCAGCCAGCCATCGGAAAAAACCACGCGGTCCATCCCGGCAAAGCGGCGCACACGCTCCAGCTCGGCTTCCAACCGCTGCGCCCGGCCCGCCGACCATTTCACCCGTCGTTCGGGCCAGAGCGCGCGGATGCGCAGTTCGCCGCAATCCCGATGCGCTTTCATGTCGATTCGGCCGATCAGCCGCTCGCCCTCCAACAACGGAAAGACGTAGTAGCCATAGGTTCGCTTGGCTTCCGGAACAAACACCTCGATCCGGTAATGAAACCCGAACAGCCGCTCGGCCCGGTTGCGGTCGCGCAGGGCGGGATCGAACGGGCTGAGCACCCGCATCCGGCCCGGCGCGGCGTCCAGGCGCGCGGCGGCCTCGCCAATATTGGGCCGGGCAAAGACCTTGCGCGCCCGACCGTCGGCGCAGTCGATTTCGATGGCCTCGATCCGGCCGCCAGCCAGCGCCTGATCGCACCAGCTCTTGGCTTCGTCCACCGTGACCGTATCCCAAAAGGCCGCCAACTCGCCGGAAGTTGCAAAGCCCAGCCGGTCCAACGCCGCGTTGCACAGCCAGTCCACGGTCGCGCCGCGGTCGCAGGGCGCCTTGCCCGGGCAAAGATGCGTCTCGATCACGCGTTCGGTCAGGTCATAGCGTTTCTGAAATCCGTCGCGCCCGATGACCGTCAAGGCGCCGGAGCGCCAGAGGTATTCCAGCGCGGTCTTGGACGGATGCCAGTCCCACCAGCCGCCGGAGCCCTTTCTTTCGTCCTTGCCGACATCCGACGAACTGACCGGGCCGTGATCGCGAACATGCTGCAGGACCGTTTCGAACCGCTTTTCGAACCCGTCGCGCCGCCAGTTCTTCCACCGCGCCTTCAGCAGTTCGGCATCGCGTTGGAACCTGAGATGCCAATGGCGATAGAACTCCATCGGGATGACGGCGGCATCATGCGTCCAGTGTTCGAACAACGCCCGGTCACGTTCGTAGAGCCGCTTGAGATTGTCGGTTCTGTAGGACGGCCGGCGTGCGTACAGGATCATGTCATGCGCCCGGGCGACCGTGTTGATGCTGTCGAGTTGAACGAAACCGAGGCGTTGGATCAGATCCAGCAAGTCGGTTCCCTTGGCAGGGCCGGCAGGCTGCTCGAGCAATGCGTGCCGGTCTAGGAAGAGCCTCCGCGCGGTGCGGTTGTCGAGCCGTTGGAGCGCCATCGGATCAGCGCCGCTTGAGCGTATCCCCATAGCTGATCTTGGGGGTCAGCGTGACGCGCGTTTCGATCTCGGCATCCGGGTTTTCCAGTTTCGCGGCGATGATCTCGGCCGCCTTGCGGCCGATCTCAAGACGGCAGGCATCCATCGTGGCCAGCTTGCGCGGCAACCCTTGCAGCAATTCCACGTTGTTAAACCCGGCCAGACCGATCTGGCCGGGAATGTCGATACCCTGATCCAGCAGGTAAAGCAGGCCGCCGGCTCCGATCATGTCATTGGAGTAATAGAGAAAATCCAGCTCGGGTGAGCGTTCCAGCATGGCCTGTGTCATTTCGCGCCCCTTGGCCAGCGCCGATCCGCCGGAATAGAACTCGCGGTCCTCGATCTCGACCCCGTTCTTGCCCAGAACTTCGGTGAAGCCCTCGAACCGTTTCCGCGCCCGATGGTCCAACGGCATCTTGGTGCCCATGAAACCGATATGGCGATAACCCGCTTTCAGGATCGCCTGCGCCATCTCGCGCCCGGCGCGGCGATGCGAAATGCCTACCATCGCATCGACCGGCTTGCCGTCGGTATCCATGATCTCGACCACCGGGATCCCGGCGGAATCCAGCATGGCCCGCGCCGCGTCGGTATGCTCTAGCCCCGCGATGATGACGCCGGAGGGGCGCCACGAGAGCATCTCGTACAGCACCTTCTCTTCCTTTTCCGGCAGATAGTCGGTGACGCCCACGACCGGCTGCAATTCGGTGCCTTCCAGAACCTGGTTGACGCCGGTCAGAACCTCGGGGAACACCATGTTCGACAGCGAAGGGATGATTACCGCCACCAGGTTCACCCGGTTCGACGCCAGAGCCCCGGCGATCTTGTTGGGGACGTAGCCCAGCTCTTTGGCGGCGGCCAGAACGCGGCTGCGCGTGGCGTCCGACACGTCCCCGCGATTGCGCAGCACCCGGCTGACCGTCATTTCCGATACACCTGAAGCCTCTGAGACATCGCGAAGGGTGAGTGGGCGTTTTGTTTCTGTAGTCACCGGAATACCTGCGCTGATTGTTTCGCCGGATGCTAGCGCGAACACGGGGATTGGTTCAACTGTTGTCAAAGGCGATGACAAGGTGGCAAAAGGCGGCTAGAGAAAGGCGGCGCGGCCCCGTGGCTCAACTGGATAGAGCAGCCCCCTCCTAAGGGGCAGGTTGCAGGTTCGAATCCTGCCGGGGTCGCCATTTGTCTCGGCAGGATCAAGTTCGTCGGCTCCTTCCTTGCGCTCCTCGTCCCAAGAGTGCTTGAGTGCCACATGACAAAACAGCGAAAGGCGGCGCAGCGTGTCTTGGCCATCCAATACCGGGATCAGCGACGAGAAACGGCGGCAATGGCGAGATCGGTACGGTGAAAGCGATGCCTTGGCGGGTATCGAAACCACCGACTCCTTCCAGCCGTTTTCGCAGATCAACGACATGTTCACCCGCGCCTTCTGGGACGACACGGTGCGCAGCGTGCGCACGGACGGGTTCTTTGCCAGCTACCGGATGAAGGCGGCATATCGAAAAGGCGACGGGTTCCGGCAAAAGGACTTTGCGCTGCGCAATGCGAGTTGGCTGATCTCGGACATCGTCAGCAACCGGAGTGCCGCCGACGGCCGGCGCGAAGGCTTCCAGGCGCCGATCGCCTATGACACGCCGGTTGCCGAAACCAAGGCCGACATCAACGCTCCCGACAGGATGAGCTCCGAGATCAAGCGGATCGCCCGGTTTTTCGGGGCCGATCTGGTCGGTATCACCGACATGGACGAACGATGGCTCTACTCGGCGCGGGTGGATGTGCGTGATTTCTCCGAGGCCGAGAACCGACTGCCCGACGGCCTTACCAGCGTCATTGTCCTGGGTCATCAGATGGATAAGGATCTGGTCGCCACCTACCCCTCGGCCCTGGCGGGGGCCGCGACCGGGCGGGAATATTCCCACGAAGCGGCCATCGTGATCCAGTTGGCCGCCTATATCCGCAATCTGGGCTACGAGGCCGTCGCGTCGATGAACGACACCGGGCTGGTAATTCCCTATGCGATCAAGGCCGGGTTGGGGGAATATGCCAGAAATCAGATGGTGATCACGCCGGAATTCGGCCCGCGCCTCAGGTTCTCCAAGATCTTCACCGACCTGCCGCTGTCTCACGATGCGCCGCGGCCGCTTGGGATACAGGCGTTTTGCGACATCTGCACCCAATGCGCCGATGCCTGTCCGGTCAAGGCTCTGCCCTATGGACCGAAAACGACGAGCGATCCGGATGACATTTCGGCGATTCAAGGCGTGCGGAAATGGACCTCGGACGCCCGGGCGTGTTTCGGGTACTGGGCAAAGCTGCAATCGGACTGCGCCATCTGCATGCGGGTTTGTCCGTTCAACCGTGACTTCAGCAAGCCCCGCCACCGCTGGTGGCTCGGATTGGCTCTGTCCCGGTTCCGGAAACTGGCGCTCTGGCTGGACAAGCGAGGGAATCGGGCAAAAAGGCTCAAGCCAAGGGACTGGTGGCGATCGGCCGGTGGCGCCTGACGGTTCAGGGCGCCGTTATTGGCGCGACGGTGCAATCCCGTGTCGCAAACAACATTGAGTGTCGCCGCCGCGCCGGGTGAATGTCAGGGCCAAGCCGCCACCTCAGCAAATGGAACTACGGAAAATGCTGCATCAAAAACCGGGTCTGATCGACGCCGTCCGCGCACGGTTCGCGCATGTGGACTCCTGCCCGTTTCAAGGCCCGCGGATCTTCTTTGAGAACGCGGGCGGCGCGTTGACGTTGAACGCGGTGGTCGAAACTTCGGCCAAATTCGCCGCGATCCCGGACAATCAGGGGCGGGACAATGCGGCGAGCCATGCGCTGGTCGATATCATCGACAAGTCCAAGGCGGATCTGGCCACGTTCATGAACGCTTCATCCGGGCAGTTCTTTGTTGGTGAAAGCGGGACTGAGCTGTTGTTCCGAATGATCCGCACCGCTTGCGTCAATGCGCCCGCGGGCAGCAAGGTGATCGGCAGTTCCATTGAGCACCCGGCCAGCCGAAGCGCCGCGCGCCGCTGGGCGGAGATTGCGGAACTGGACTATGTCAATGTGCCCCACGACGACGATACCGGCCTGGTCACCGCCGAGGATTACAGAATGTACCTGACGCCGGACGTGTCTGTGGCGACGATCCTGCATGCCTCCCCGGTGACGGGAATGGGGATGGACGTGGCCGGCATTGCCGCCGCGATCCGCGAGGTAGCGCCGGATTGCCTGATCATCGTGGACGGGATTCAGCACGCCGCGCATGGCCGGATTGACCTGGACAGCTATGGCGTCGATGGTTACGCGATCTCGCCCTACAAGGTGTTTTCGCGCCACGGGTACGGGGTTGCCTGGATCTCTGACCGGCTGACGGCGCTGCCTCATGACATGCTGATCGACGCGCCGGCCACGGGCTGGGAATTCGGTACGCGCGACACCGGCTCCTATGCCACGATGTCCGACGTGGTGGCCTATTTCGACTGGCTGGGCGGAGAAGTCTCCGACGAAACCGGACGCCGTGCGCGCATCGAGGCCGCGGGCCGCGCGATCCACGCCTACGAGACCCACCTGACCCGGGCGATGATCGACGGCACCGGCAACCTGCCCGGGCTGCGGGACATGGATCACGTCAGGATCCTTGCAGGCGCGGACAATCCGGCGCGCGAGGGGCTGGTTTCGGTCGTGGTCGATGGCGTGCCCTCGGCCGAAGTCGTGACGCGCCTGAACGCGCAGGGCATTCGCACGCATACCCGCAAGGCAGATCACTACAGCGGCAATGTTCTGGAACCGCTGGGCCTGAGCGACTGCATTCGGATATCGCTCTGCCACTACAACACTGAACACGAGGTGGCCCAACTGCTGGCCGCTCTCAAGGGCATCGCGGACTAGCGTCCGCCGCCGGGCGCAGATTTTGACCGGCGCCTCTTGCGCGCGCGATCAGGCTTGGCTACATCCCCCGCAGGGGTGATTAGCTCAGTTGGTAGAGCGCTTCGTTTACACCGAAGATGTCGGGAGTTCGAGTCTCTCATCACCCACCAGGCTTTGCGACGTGTTGCCGGCAGCGGCCTGGCCGTCTTGCCCCAAGGGTCAAATGCCGCACCGCCTTGAACCCAAAGGCTCACGCGTATAGGGAAAACCCTGCGCGCTCAGGGGAGGCTTTGATGCAGGACGATCCCAAAACTCTCGTTTCCACCGAATGGCTGGCCGCCCATCTCAAGGATCCCGACCTGCGGATTCTGGACGGTTCCTGGTACCTGCCGCAGCAGGGGAGAGATGCAAGGGCCGAATACGAGGCCGCACATATTCCCGGCGCGCGGTTCTTCGATATCGACGAGATTTCGGATCACCGGTCCGACCTGCCGCACATGGCGCCGCCGGTCGAGAAATTCATGTCGCGCCTGCGCGCCATGGGGGTTGGCGACGGTCATCAGGTCGTGGTGTATGACGGTGCCGGCCTGCAATCCGCCGCGCGCGTCTGGTGGCTGTTCCGCCTGATGGGACAGGACAACATCGCCGTCCTGGATGGCGGCTTGCCCAAATGGCAGGCCGAGGATCGACCGGTTGAGGATCTGCCGCCGGTCATCCGCGACCGTCACATGACGGTGCGTGTTCAGAATCATCTGGTGCGCGATGTCACGCAGGTGTCCGCCGCTGCCAAGCTGCGCGATCACGAGATCGTGGATGCCCGATCCGCCGGACGGTTTGCCGGAACCGAGCCCGAACCGCGCGAAGGCTTGCGGGCAGGTCATATCCCCGGCTCGCGCAACGTGCCGTATGGCACCCTTTTGAACAAGGACGGGACGATGAAGTCGCCCGAGGCGTGCCGCGCCGTGTTCGAGACGGCGGGCGTCGATCTGTCCATGCCCGTGATCACCACCTGCGGATCCGGCGTGACCGCAGCCATCCTCAGCCTTGCGCTGGAACGCATGGGCAAGAAAGATCATTCGCTGTATGACGGATCCTGGGCGGAATGGGGTGCGTTTCCGACTCTGCCCGTCGCAACCGGAGAGACGTGATGTTCGAGAATCTCAAGCCGCAGCCTGCCGACAAGATCCTGATGCTGATGCAGATGTTCCGCGACGATCCGCGGGATCAGAAGATCGATCTGGGTGTGGGTGTCTACAAGAACGCACAGGGCGTTACTCCGGTCATGCGCGCGGTCAAGGCCGCCGAACAGCGGATCTGGGAAGAGCAACAGACCAAAGCCTATACCGGGCTGGCCGGCGATCCGGCCTATGCCGACGTCATGATCGGCCTCATTCTCCGCAATGCCGTGCCGCGCGAAAACGTGGCGGCGGTGGCCACACCGGGCGGTACCGGCGCCTGTCGCCAGGCGTTCGAGATGATCCGAATGGCCAATCCCGATGCGCGCGTCTTCGTGTCGAACCCGACCTGGCCGAACCATTTGTCGATCCTGAACTATCTCGGCATCGAAACCGTTGCCTACCGGTACTTCGACGACGAAACCCGAGGCGTCGATTTTGACGGCATGATCGCGGATCTGCAGACCGCCAAGGCGGGCGATGTGGTCTTGTTGCACGGATGCTGCCACAATCCGACCGGAGCCAACCTGAACATGGTGCAGTGGCAGGAGGTGGTAAACCTGATCAACGATCAGGGTCTCGTCGCGATGATCGACATCGCCTATCAGGGATTTGGCGACGGTCTGGAGGAGGATGCGCAGGCGACCCGCCTTGTCGCGGCCTCGGTCAAGGAATGCCTGATCGCCGCGTCCTGTTCCAAGAATTTCGGCGTCTACCGTGAGCGCACGGGCCTTCTGATGGCAGTCAGCGCCGATGCCGGTCAGACCGCGCTGAACCAGGGCACGCTGGCGTTCCTCAATCGCCAGAACTATTCCTTCCCGCCCGATCACGGCGCACGGGTGGTTACGACGATCCTGATGGACGAGGCGCTGCGCGCCGACTGGGCGGCCGAACTGGAAGAAGTGCGTCTGTCGATGTTGGGACTGCGCAAGCAACTGGCGGACGAGTTGCAGCGGCTGAGCGGATCCGACCGGTTCGGATTCCTGGCCCAGCACCGCGGCATGTTCTCGCGTCTCGGTGCCGCGCCGGAACTGGTCGAGAAGCTGCGGGTTGACCACGGCATCTACATGGTCGGTGACAGCCGCATGAACATTGCCGGGCTGAACGCGGCGACTGTGCCGATCCTGGCACAGGCGATCGTGGACGTGGGCGTGTAACCGGGCGTCGCGCCGCGCTCGGATCACCCCGGGCGCGGCGGCGTGTCCACATAGCGCATGTCGCCATCGGCAACCGCAAATGGCGCGCCTCCGGCCGTCAGAACTGCGCGGTCCTTCATGTTCTTGAAGTCGAACATCGCATTCAGGACGACATCCGTGCGGCCCTGATATTCCTTGGGGCGATAGATGCAGATGCCCATTTCGTCGTCGAGGCGCACGTAGGTATAGCCGGCTTCACCCACGAGCTTTCCACCTGATGTGACGTAGCAGGTTGTTTCCGTCTCATAGCTGACGGTATGGGTCGAAAGATCCTTGAAATCGCCCGTGCCGGAATGGTGAACGCCGGTCCACTCCAGGCTGGTTCCGATGAGGGACTCGGGTGCTTTCGCCATGGCTCACCTCCGCTTTGCTTGGCCTGCGAGGGATATTAGCCACGACCCCGGTTTCATGCAAAACGCCCCGGAACTGGCCGGGGCGTTTTCAGTTTGCAGAGCGTTGGCTCAGCCTTTCGAGAACTCCGGATAGGCTTCCATGCCCAACTCGCCCATGTCGAGGCCGTTGATCTCTTCTTCCTCGCCGACCCGCAGGCCGACGGTGGCCTTGAGGATCGAGAACAGGATGAAGCTGACCACGAAGACGAAGATCCCGATGGCCGCGAAGCCGATGATCTGTGTCACGAAGGACGCGTCGCCATTGGTCCAGGCCACGATGAAGGTGCCCCAGAAGCCGGCGATCAGGTGAACCGGGATCGCGCCGACGACGTCGTCGATCCGCATCCGGTCAAGCATCGGTACCGCGAACACGACGATCACGCCCCCGATGCCCCCGATGATGAGCGACTGGAACAGCGACGGGGCCAGAGGTTCGGCGGTGATCGAAACCAGACCGGCCAGCGCGCCGTTCAGGACCATGGTCAGGTCCACCTTGCCGAACAAGACCTGCGTCAGGATCAGCGCGGCAACGGCTCCGGCGGCCGCAGCCATGTTGGTGTTGGCGAAGATACGGCTGATGTCGGCGATGTCCCCGATGGTGCCCATCGCCAGCTGCGAACCGCCGTTGAAGCCGAACCAGCCCAGCCACAGGATGAACGTGCCGAGAGTGGCAAGCGCCAGGTTCGAGCCGGGGATCGGAACGACCTTGCCATCCTTGTTGTACTTGCCGATACGCGGGCCCAGCACGATGGCGCCGGCCAGTGCCGCGAATCCACCTGCGGCGTGCACCAGCGTCGATCCGGCGAAATCGCTGAAGCCCATCTCGGACAGCCAGCCACCGCCCCACTGCCACGAGGCTTCGATCGGGTAGATGACGCCGGTCAGGACGATCACGAAGATGAAGAAGGGCCACAGCTTGATGCGTTCGGCCACGGTGCCCGAAACGATCGACGCGGTGGTGGCACAGAACATCAGCTGGAAGAAGAAGTCCGAGCCGACGGATGCATAGGACAGATCGGTTTCGACACCATCCAGGCCGACCGGCTCAAGCGCCGTGGGCGAAAACGCACCCAGGAAACCGGTGATTGTCCAGCCATCACCCGGATACATCAGGTTGAAGCCGACCAGCCAATACATGATGGCGGCAAAGGAAAACAGGCCCATGTTCTTGATCAGCTGCATGGCGACGTTCTTGGAGCGCACGAGTCCGGCCTCGAGCATGGCAAAGCCCGCGGCCATCCAGAACACCAGGAAACCGCCGACCAGGAACAGCAGCGAGGTCAGGATGTATTGCGTGTGCTGCGCGGTTTCGCCTGTGGCGGCGGCCTCTTGCGCAAGGCCCATCTGCGGCAGCGCGACAATCGCGGCAGCAGGGATAACAGATTTCATCAGGTTCATTGTCAGTCCTCGAATGATTGTGAGTGAGGCGCTCAAAGCGCGTCCTCGTTGGTTTCCCCGGTCCGCACGCGCAGAGCCTGCTCGACATCGAGGACAAAGATCTTGCCATCGCCGATCTTGCCGGTCTTGGCGGTGGACGAGATGGTTTCGATGATCTGATCGACCATGGTGGCCGGCACCACGATCTCGAGCTTGACCTTGGGCACGAAATTCACGGCATATTCCGCGCCGCGGTAGATTTCGGTGTGTCCGGACTGCGAGCCGAAGCCCTTGATCTCGGTCACCATCATGCCGCGCACGCCCGCCTGGGTGAGCGCCTCGCGCACCTCTTCGAGCTTGAACGGCTTGATTGTCGCTATGATCAGTTTCACGTCGTTCCCCTTCACTGTGCCGGCCCACCCGGCATTTTGCACCTGCAGAAAAACCGTCAATCGGCTGAAACGGAACGGGGAAGCCGCGGTTGCTGCGTCAAAACGCCACCAAGTTGCACAATGTTTGGGCAGAAATCCAATTTTGGCGAAAAAACAGGCAGATTTGAGAGCGGTGCGATGCCAAATTCACACCTCAACATGGGCGCTCGGGCAGGGTATGGTCTCGCGAAAGAACAGATCGGGCAGAGTCGACGAATGACTGAATCCAAACGCCGCAGACCACCCTTGGTGGCGGACAAGCGATACCCGTCTGCGGGAAAGGGAAGGGCGTCGTCAAAGGCGGGGCGGAAATCCTTGGTCAAAAAGGCGGGCACGAAAAAAGGCGCACCCAGAAAGGCGGCGCGACGAACCGCGCGCCGAACATCCCGCGGTTCGGGCGGCATTCTGGGTTTCTTCAGACGCTTTTTCGGCTGGGTCTTTCGCCTGATCTGGGGCTTCACCTGGCGCGTCGGAATGATCGTGGTTCTGCTGATCGCGGTGGCGGTCGGCTATGTCTACACGACCTTGCCCGAAGCCAATACCTTGCTCGACGGGCGCGCACGCGGCTCGGTCACGCTGCTGGATCGGGACGGCAAGGTGTTTGCCTGGCGCGGCGACCAGTTCGGCGGGGTCATCACCGCCGATACCGTATCACCACATCTGAAGAATGCGGTCATCGCGACCGAGGACAAGCGCTTCTATCGCCATTTCGGGATCAGCCCGCGTGGCATCGCCAGCGCGGTACGCATCAACCTGAGCGAAGGGCGCGGGCCTTTGTCCGGGCATGGCGGCTCGACGATCACCCAGCAGACCGCCAAACTTCTCTGCCTGGGCGTTCCCTACGATCCCGGCGCATGGGAGTCCGAAGCCGCATATGAGGCCGATTGCCGGCAAGGCTCGCTCTGGCGCAAGGTCAAGGAAGCGATCTATGCCATGGCGATGGAGGCCAAGTATTCCAAGGACGAGATCCTTACCATCTATCTGAACCGGGCGTTTCTGGGCGCCGGCGCGCGTGGCTTCGAAGCGGCAAGCCAGCGGTACTTCGGTATCTCGGCTGCCGAAGTCAGCCCGGCCGAGGCGGCGATGTTGGCCGGTCTGCTGGTGGCTCCGACACGCTATGCGCCGACCAACAACCTGAAACGATCCCAGGACCGGGCGCGGCTGATCGTCGGGCTCATGGAGGATCAGGGGTACCTGAACGGGACCGAAGCGGACTGGGCGCGCGACAATCCGGCCGAACTCTCCGAGGCCGCCGCGGCCCGCGCCGGGGGGTATTTCGCGGATTGGGTCATGGCCAGCGGGCCGGAATACTTCACCCGCAACACGACCGAAGACGTGGTCATCCGGACGACGCTGGATCAGCGCATCCAGACTTCGGCGGAAGAGGCACTGAAGTTCATCTTTCAGGAAAAGGTCAAGGAAGGGTCCGAGGCGCAGGCGGCGATCGTGGTCATGTCCGCGGACGGGGCCGTGCGCGCGATGGTCGGCGGACGCAAGACCAAGGTGTCCGGCGCGTTCAACCGTGCGACACAAGCGCTGCGTCAGACCGGGTCATCGTTCAAGCCTTTCGTCTATGCTGCGGCGCTCGAGCTCGGATACTCGCCGCTGGATATCGTGGTGGACGAACCCTATTGCATCGATATTCCCGGATCGGGCCGTTGGTGCCCCAAGAACTACACCAACAAGCACTATGGCCGCGTGACGCTCGCCGACGCGCTGAAGAACTCGCTGAACGTGCCCGCGGTCAAGGTCGCCGAAGTGGCGGGGCTTGAGAACGTCCGGCAGGTTGCCAGTGAATTCGGGATCGAAAGCGATCTGGCGGCCGGGCCGGCCCTGGCTTTGGGCGCATCGGAAAGCACGCTGATCGAAATGACCGGCGCCTATGCCGGCATCCTGAACGGGGGGTCGTCGGTCGAGCCCTACGGGCTGACGGAACTCAAGCTCATGGGTGACGAGCAGCCGGTGATGACGACGACCAGCGGAGTCGGAGAAAGGGTGATCCGCGAGGACGCGGCGCGGCAATTGATCTGGATGATGGAAAAAGTCGTGTCCGAAGGGTCGGGCGGCAGGGCCGCACTTCCGGGCTGGCAGGTGGCCGGCAAGACCGGCACCACGCAGGCGGCGCGCGATGCCTGGTTCATCGGGTTCACGGCGGATTACGTGACCGGCGTCTGGATGGGATATGACGACAACACGCCGCTTTCAGGGGTGACGGGCGGCGGTTTGCCCGCCGAAATCTGGCACGAAACGATGCTGCGCGTGACCGAGGGCATGACACCCACACCCTTGCCGATGATGGCGCCGCCTCAACCTACACGCACCGAGCAGCCGAAGCGACAGAGAAAACCGAACACCGGAATCGGGGCGGCGGTGGACAAGCTGTTCCGCGACCTCTTCAGCCGGAATTGAACCGACCGCGGACCGCGGCAACCGCAGGCGCAGGTCACACCTTGTCCGGCGACCTGAACGGCTGAGCCGTTAGTGATCCGAGCACGGGCGGTGCAGTTACGCGGTGTTGCCCAGATCGCGGATCAACTGATCCAGATTCCCCTTGCGCGCATCCAGCATTGCCCCGATTTCGGTGCGCTCGGTCAGCAGCATGTTCACGCCTTCGATGAACATGTTGAAGAACTTGTCCTTCCCGGACTTGTCCGAAACCAGGAACGTGACCTCGAACGGAGCTTCGCCGCGCAGCTTGACGGTGCTGCGCACCTCATACCCGGCCTTGATCTTGCGGGCGTTCCGGACCGTCACTTCTCCGCCGATGAATTCGCGGAAACGGCGGCCGTATTTGCGCGAGATATATCGCTGGAACGCTTTGGTGAACTGCCGCATCTGGGCGGGTGAAGCCGTGCGCGCATCCGGCCCCAAGGCATAGCGGGCCATGATCGGAACATCGGCATATTGCACGAAGATCTTTTCGAAGTCCCGCAGCATCGCGTTTTCGGACTTGCCCGAGTCGATCACCCTGTTGATGTCGGCCACGACGCTGTCCACCAGTTGCTTGGCGCTGGCCTCGGTCAGCGCCAGCACGGGCAATGGCAGGGCGGCAAGGCTCGCGCCGGTCACGGCGGCGGCCAGGAAATTTCGACGGTTCATCCAGCTATTCTGCATAGGGATCCTCATATGGGTCCAGTGACGGGTCGGACGGGTCCGGTCCGATCTCGGCATAGGGATCGGTATATAGGCCGAGATAGGCGTCCTCGTCGTCGGTTGCCAGTTCGAAACGGCGGTTCTGAAGATAGATCAGGCGCGCCTGGGCGTAACTGTCGGCGCTGCCGTACAGAATCGAGTCGACCGTGTCGGAGTACCGGCCCCGGTCGCCCATGCGGCGTACGACCTCGGCGTAAAGGCCGGCATTGTCTACCGGGCGGGTCGGCGCAAAGTCTATCGGGTTGGTGAAAAGGTTCACGATCACGCCAACCGCATCACGGGTCGTTGACGGGCCATAGAAGGGCAATTCGACATAGGCGCCTTCTCCAAAACCCCATACGTGCAGGGTTTCGCCAAAATCCGTATCGACGCGCGGAATCTTCAGATCGCTGGCCGGATCGCCCAGCCCCGCGATCCCGACGGTCGAATTGACCACAAACCGGAGCAGGGCGATGCCCGATTCCTTCGGCTTTCCCTGCAACAGGAAATCGACCGCCTGACCCGGCATCGTCAGGTTTTCGGCAAACAGGTTGAAGCTCGTCACCATCGGCTCGGGGACGATCGTGACATAGCCTTTCGAGGCAGGCCGGAAAAAGAACCGGTCCACACCACGGTTGAACTCGTGGATCGTGCGGTTGGTTCCTTCGAACGGGTCGTTGATGCCGCTCGGGGCCGCCGCATCGGGTCTCTGGGCGCAGGCCGTCAATCCCGTCGCTGTGACCAGAACCAGCAGGAGTTTGGGGATGGAACGGTTGAACACGGGCTTCGTTACTCCACGGCGGACGGCCTGGCAAATCAGAAGTTCCACTTTGCAATCAACCGGTACGCTGCCAAATTCGCGAACGCTTCGGGAATGCGCGACGGACACAAAACACACAAGCGTCTATCGCGGACACGTCCGGACGTAAAGAAGGGACTGACTCTCGGCCCGGAATGAGAGAATAGGCGCGTATCTCGTGCAGATAGCACGCCACACGCAGTTTCAACGGATTTGGCACCTGTTGGCGCAAAAGCGCCGGTTTTGTGCTTTTCGCGGGGTTTGATCCCGGCTAGCGTCCGCGCGAACCTGAACAGCGGAGGAAGCGATTCATGAGCATCGCAGCGAAACTAGAAAGTCTGGGCGTCACCCTGCCCGAAGCGCCCGCGCCCGCGGCCAACTATGTGCCGTTCGTCCGGGTCGGCAACCTCGTCTATGTCTCCGGTCAGATCTCCAAGGATGAAAGCGGTCTGATCACCGGCAAGCTCGGAGATGATCTGGACGTGGACGCCGGCGCCGCGGCCGCGAAGGTCTGCGCGATCAACCTGCTGGCGCAGGTAAAGGCGGCATGCGACGGCGATATCGAGCGTCTTGTTCGGGTCATCAAGTTGACCGGTTTCGTGAATTCCACGCCCGATTTCACCCAGCAACCCCAAGTGATCAACGGGGCATCCGATTTTCTGGGCGAGGCGCTGGGCGAGGCGGGGCGCCATGCCCGCGCCGCCGTCAGTGCGGCGGCCTTGCCGCTGGGCGTCGCGGTCGAGATCGAAGGCATTTTCGAAATCCGATGACACCGCCGCTGCCGCGCGCCTTTTTCGAGCGCCCGATCGCCCATCGGGCGCTGCATGATCTGCGCGCCGGGCGTCCGGAAAACAGCCGCGCGGCGATCCGGGCCGCGGTCGAGTTCGGTTACGCCATCGAAATCGACCTGCAGATGACCGCGGACGGTCAGGCCATGGTGTTTCACGACTATGATCTGGGCCGGTTGACCGGGCGATGCGGCCCGATCCGCCAACTGACTGCAGCCGAGGCCGGCGAGACCGCCTTGCTTGACGGCGATGGCGAAGGCATTCCGACGCTGTCAGACGTGCTGGAGATCGTGTCCGGGCGCGTGCCTTTGCTGATCGAACTCAAGGATCAGGACGGGGCCATGGGAACCGATATCGGCACTCTGGAACAAGCGACAGTCCGCGCGCTGGCAAGGTATGCCGGCCCGGTTGCGGTGATGTCGTTCAACCCCAACAGCGTGGCGAAACTGGCCCGCCTGGCACCTGACCTGCCGCGCGGCATCGTGACGAGCGCCTACGACCCCACCGAATGGCCGCTGCCCGATCCGCTCTGCGCGCGTCTGCGCGATATCCCCGATTTCGACCGGTCGGGTTCGGCCTTCATCAGTCATGAGGTGACGGATCTGGACCGCCCGCGCGTGGCAGAGTTGAAAGCCGCCGGGGTTCCGGTTCTGTGCTGGACGGTGCGGGCCGCCGAGCAAGAGGCCAAGGCCCGCCGGATTGCGGACAATATCACCTTCGAAGGCTATTTGGCCCGGCCCGCGGCTTGATCCCGGCCCACGCGAGCACAGATAGAGTCTGGGCATGGAGGCGGCATGGATCAGGCACAGATCGAGGTCAGGGTTCTTGGATCGCTCGCCCAGATAGATGCGCGCGACTGGGACAACTGTGCCTGTCCGGAAACCGCGGATGGCGGTCGGCCGCTCGATCCCTTCACGACCCACCGCTTTCTGTCCGCTTTGGAGGAAAGCGGGTCGGTCGGCCCCGGCACCGGCTGGCAACCGCAATACCTGACCGCCTATCTCGACGGGATGCTGATCGCGGCCGCGCCGATGTACGCCAAGTCGCACAGTCAGGGCGAGTACATTTTCGACCACAGCTGGGCGCACGCCTATGAGCGGGCCGGAGGGCGCTATTACCCGAAACTTCAGATCGCGGTGCCCTTCACGCCGGCGACGGGCCGCCGGTTTCTGGTGCGGCCGGGATATGGCGAGATCGGCATGTCCGCTCTGGTTCAGGGTGCGGTCCAACTTGCATCGGACAATCGCGTTTCCTCGCTGCACGCCACCTTCTGTACCGAGGACGAGGCCGGCGCGGGCGAGGCAATGGGCCTGTTGCACCGCGCGTCTCAGCAATTCCACTGGCTGAACGCAGGCTATGCGGAATTTGACGACTTCCTTGCGGCGCTCTCGTCGCGCAAGCGCAAGAATATACGGAAGGAGCGCGCGCAGGCCCAGGGCTTTGGAGGCGGCATCAGAACGCTGACGGGCGGGGAAATCCGGCCCGAACATTGGGATGCCTTCTGGGTGTTCTATCAGGATACCGGATCGCGCAAATGGGGATCACCCTATCTGACCCGTGCTTTCTTTGACATCGTGCATGACACGATGGCGGAGGATGTGGCGCTGGTTCTGGCCGAACGTGACGGGCATCCGGTGGCCGGGGCCTTGAACTTCATCGGACGCGAAACCCTGTTCGGGCGGTACTGGGGCTGTATCGAACATCACCCCTGCCTGCATTTCGAGTTGTGCTATTATAGGGCGATCGACCTGGCCATCGCCCTTGGGTTGAAGCGGGTCGAAGCCGGTGCGCAAGGCGAACACAAGCTGGCGCGCGGATATATGCCGACGCGCACGCACAGCCTGCACTGGATCCAAGATCCCGGTTTCGCCTCGGCGGTCAGACGATATCTTGAGGCCGAAAGCGAAGCCGTCGGGGAAGAGATTGAAATCCTGACGGACTATGGCCCGTTCAGGAAGTCGAACCCGGAGGAACAGCAATGACCGAACTCTTGTCCAACGAGACCCGCGGACCTCTCCTGGACCCGCTGTTCAAGAACGGCTGGACCATGGTCAAGGACAGGGATGCGATCACCAAGACGTTCATCTTCGACAATTTCGTGGAAGCTTTCGGATGGATGACCCGTGTGGCGATCTGGGCCGAGAAATGGAACCATCACCCGGAATGGTCGAACGTGTACCGTACGGTCGAAGTCACGTTGTCCACCCACGACGTGGGCGGTCTGTCGTCGCTTGACGCCAAACTGGCGCGCAAGATGGACGCGCTGGTCTGACCTGGAACTTCAGATGATCGGCACCGGGCCGGCAAGGCGACACGCCGGCCCGGACCGCTTTCAATCGAGTATGCCGTTGCCGTCCTTGTCGGCGGCCGAAAACTCCTCGGACAGGTGGGTGCCGAATTCCAGCTTGGTCACGGAATTGTCGCCGTCCTTGTCGATCTGCTGGAACTGTTTGATGTCCAGAAACGGCTTGGCTTCGGCCTGGCCGAGCGTTCCGTTCTTGTCCGCATCCATGGCCTGAAACGCATAGTCGGAAAAGGCGTCGTATTCTTCCTTTGACAGGAACCCGTCGTTGTTCTTGTCGATGGCGGCCAGTTCGGCCTCGTTCAACCCGGCCACCTGTGCCGACGCCACGGAGGCCGCGGCAAAGGACGCGAGGATCAGTGCAAGTCGCATTTTCATCCGGTTTTCTCCCTCAGCACGCGTAACGTTGTCCGGAGGTCGCGCCCGCCGCCGCGCCTGCCGCAGTCAGGATGGCCTGCCCGGACCCGCCGCCGAACTGGTTGCCGATCGCGCCTCCGATCAGCGCGCCGCCGATGCTGCCACTGAGGCACGCGATCTCGTGCTGCCTTGCCGCCTGGGCCTGAGGCGTCGGCGCCGGTGCGCAAGCGGCAAGTGCACCGCTGGCACCGAGCACCAAGCCAATCAACTTGAGTTTCATGCAATATCTCCCCTGTTTGCGGAACAAGTATTCTCGCAAACCGGAACCGCGGCAAGCGACAACCGGCCTATGCGCAAAAAACGGCAACTTGCGGCCCCGGCCCGAACCGGGGCCAAAGCGGTCACATCGCCGCCAACAGCCCCTCGCCGGCGGAAACCTCGCACGCACCGGGGTTTTCTTCGAGATTGAGCGCCACGACCTTGCCGTCCTCGACCAGCATCGCATAGCGTTTCGACCGCGCGATCAGTCCCGCTGGCGGCGCATCGAATTCCATGCCGATCGCCTTGGTGAACTCGGATTGGGCGTCGGCCAGCATGGTCAGGCCGGCCGCGGCGGCTCCGGTTGCCTCGCCCCAGGCTTTCATGACGAACGGGTCGTTGACCGACACGCAGATGATCTCATCCACGCCCTTTTCGTCGAACTGCGCCTTGGTGCGGATGAAGCTGGGCACATGCGCCGAATGGCAGGTGGGCGTGAACGCGCCGGGCACCGCAAAGATCACCACCTTGCGGCCTTTCACCTTGTCGGACATCGACACCGGTTCGGGCCCTTCGGCTCCCATCATCGTCAAGGTTGCGTCGGGCAGATTGTCTCCGGTCGAAATCATCTTTCTCATCTCCTCGTTGGGTTTGCGGTTCGGCTATCTCCGGCATATAGCTGAGCGGGTGAGTATGACCATGGGTAATCGACAGGGCGGGAGGAACATGAGCCACATTGTCGTGATTGGTGCCGGACAGGCGGGGTCATCCCTTGTTGCCAGGCTGCGCAAGGAGGGGTTTCAAGGCGCAATCACCCTGATCGGAGCCGAACCGGTCCTGCCCTATCAGCGGCCGCCCTTGTCCAAGGCATACCTGTTGGGGGAAATGGAGCTGGAGCGCCTGTTCCTTCGGCCGCAAAGCTTCTATGACGAACAGAACATCACGCTGCGCCTTGGCCAGCGTGTGACCTCCATCGATCCTGCCGCAAAGACCATCGCTCTGGGTGACGAAACCCTGTCCTACGACCAGTTGGCGCTGACCACCGGATCGGATCCGCGCAGACTGCCGGCAGCCATCGGCGGGGACTTGCAGGGGGTGCATGTGGTCCGGGATCTGGCGGATGTCGATGCCATGGCGCCCTCGGTGACCGAAGGCGCGCGCGCCCTGGTCGTTGGCGGCGGCTATATCGGCCTCGAGGCCGCGGCGGTCTGCGCAAAGCGCGGCGTCCAGGTGACTCTGGTGGAAATGGCCGACCGCATTCTGCAACGGGTGGCTGCGCCGGAAACCAGCGACTATTTCCGCGCGCTTCATGGCGGGCACGGCGTGGACATCCGCGAAGGAGTTGGTCTGGAGCGCCTCACCGGCGCGCATGGCAAGGTTGCCGGAGCGGTGCTGACCGACGGAACCGAACTGCCGGTCGATTTCGTGGTCGTGGGAGTTGGGATTGTTCCTTCCACCGCGTTGGCCCAGGCCGCGGGATTGGACATCGAGAACGGCATCAAGACCGATTCGCACGGCCGCACCTCGGACCCGTCGATCTGGGCTGCGGGCGACTGCACGTCGTTTCCGTACAAGGGCGCGCGAATCCGGCTGGAAAGCGTGCCGAACGCGATCGATCAGGCGGAACTGGTGGCGCAGAACATGCTGGGCGCGGGCAAGGACTATGTCGCGCAGCCCTGGTTCTGGTCCGACCAATATGACGTGAAACTTCAGATCGCCGGCCTGAACACCGGCTATGACCGGGTGGTGACGCGGCAGGGAGAGGGGCCGGCGACCTCGTTCTGGTATTACAAGGATGGACAATTGGTGGCGGTGGACGCGATGAACGATCCGCGCGCATACATGGTTGGCAAACGGCTGATCGACTCGGGCAAGTCCGCCGATCCTGCGGTGGTCGCGGACCCGGGGACCGATCTGAAGCCGTTGCTGAAAGCGTGAGGATCATTTCGGGGAACTTCCGTGGCCGAACCCTGGCCGCGGTGGGCAAGGGCGACGCGGGCGCGCATCTGCGCCCGACCTCGGATCGGGTGCGCGAAAGCCTGTTCAACATCCTGGTGCACCAGATCGATCTGGACGGGTTGCGGGTCCTGGATCTGTTTGCCGGCACCGGCGCCTTGGGGCTGGAAGCACTGTCGCGCGGTGCAGAGCATGTGACCTTCGTCGATGACGGCCGCACCGCGCAGAACCTGATCCGCAGGAACATCGACCTCACGCGCAGTGCGGACCGGACGGAACTGATCCGTCGCGACGCAACCCGGCTCGGCGTCAATCCCGGCGCGCCGTTCGATCTGCTTTTTCTCGACCCGCCCTATGGCAAGGGGCTCGGGCACAAGGCCCTTGCCGCATGCCTTGCCGGCAACTGGATCGCAGACGGTGCGCTGATCGTTTGGGAGGAAAACGCGCCCATGTCCGCGCCCCCCGGCTTCGATCTTCTGGACAGCCGCCGGTATGGGGATACCCATGTCACGCTGATGCGAGGGACCGCGGCCTGACCCGCGCCTTGCGGAAGATCGAGCTCTCGCCGTCGTCACCAGTTGGTCATTTGGGATCCTGGCCCGGATTGTGCTAGGTTGCCGGTCATGGACCGTGCACTGACGGCTCCGCCCTGGGGCTTCACACAGGACGCAGAAACCACCACCGGGCCGCCAAGGAAACCCCGTGGCGCACCGGTCTTCATACACGATGCCGTAACGCCCTGGCGGGGAGAGACCGTGCTGCTCGCCATCTGGCGCGCGCAGGAGGCCGAGAATCAGGACGAATAGGTCGGGTGGAACTTGCCTGCCGGTGACAGGGTAAAGATATCGACGCCATTCGCCGTCACGCCCACCGAATGCTCGAACTGTGCCGACAGCGACTTGTCGCGGGTCACGGCGGTCCAGTCATCGGCCAGCGTCTTGGTCTCGGGGCGGCCCAGGTTCACCATCGGCTCGATGGTAAAGAACATGCCTTCTTCCAGAACGGCGCCGGTTCCCGGGCGACCATAGTGCAGCACGTTCGGCGGCGCGTGGAACACACGGCCCAGCCCGTGACCGCAGAAATCGCGCACGACACTCATCCGGTGCGCCTCGACATAGGTCTGGATGGCATGGCCGATATCGCCGAACGTGTTGCCGGGCTTGACCATCTCGATGCCTTTGAACAGCGCATCATGTGTCACCTGGATCAGCCGTTCGGCCTTGCGTGGAAGCTTGCCCGCGACATACATCCGGCTGCTGTCGCCGAACCAGCCATCGACGATCACGGTCACGTCGATATTCAGGATGTCACCGTCCTTGAGCTTCTTGTCGCCGGGAATGCCGTGGCAGACCACGTGATTGACGGAGATGCAGCTGGCGTGCTGATAGCCCTTGTAGCCGATGGTGGCCGATTTCGCACCGGCCTGCTCGACCATCCGGGTGATGATCCGGTCTATCTCGCCCGTGGTCTGGCCGGGAAACACATGCTCGGCAATGTCGTCGAGGATCCGTGCAGCCACCGCCCCTGCCGCGTGCATCCCGGCAAAGTCGGCCTGTTCATAGATGCGGATGCCGTCCTTGGTCAGGCGGCCACGGTGTTCCTTCATCAACGCGGGGCTCCAATTGTTGCGCGCAGCACCCTCTTTACGCTGCTTGCGCAGAAAGTGCCAGAGGGCGCGGGGTCGCGGCGATCAGAGGGTAGAACCGATCCTGATCTCTTCAAGGGTGATTTGGGTCGCATAGACCAGGCTTTCAACGCCTTTTGCCCGTGCCGTCTTGTTTGCTGCCGCGTAGGCCGGATCGATGTCCGCCGCCAGTTCGAACCGGTCGCAGTCGGTGCGCTGCACCAGATACAGCAGGATGGCCCTGTGCCCGCGCTCGGCCATCGCCGCCAACTCGCCAATATGCTTGGTGCCGCGTGCGGTTACGGCGTCGGGGAATTCGGCCAGGCCGGGTTGGCGGGACAGGGTCACGCTTTTGACCTCAACATAGGCGTCCGGCAGCCCTGGTTGGGTCAGCAGAAAGTCGATACGGCTGTTCCTGCCGTATCTCACCTCGGCCCGAACGGTTTCATATGCGGCCAGTTCGGGAAGCTCGCGCGCCTGAAGTGCCGCCCGCAGCGCCCTGTTCGGCACCGAGGTATCGACGCCGGTGAAATGTCCGTCTTCATGTTCGACCAGCCGCCAGCCGTATTTCAGCTTTTTCTTCGGATCGTCATTCGGCTCCAGCCAGATTTTCGTTCCCGGGTCCGCCAACCCCATCATGCTGCCGGGATTGGCGCAGTGTGCCGTCACCTCGCGCCCGTCTTCGAGCAGGCAGTCGGCCAGAAAGCGTTTGTAGCGGCGGATCAGGCGGGCGGGAACAAGAGGGGTTTGAAAGCGCATGGGTCCGGGCCTATACCTGCGCTGTGACACGTTCAAGAGGAGGTGGCGCCATGGCCAATCCAACCGCCGCGATGCTGGTGATCGGGGACGAGATCCTGTCCGGCCGCACCCGCGACGCCAACATGCATTTCCTGGCCGGGGAACTGACCAAGCATGGCATCGACCTCAAGGAAGTTCGCATCGTGAGCGACGACGAGTCCGCCATCGAAAAGGCGGTCAAAGATCTGTCGGCGGCCTACGACCATGTCTTCACAAGCGGCGGCATCGGGCCGACCCACGACGACATTACCGCCGATGCCATCGCCCGCGCTTTTGGCGTCGGAATCGGTGTTCGCGACGATGCCCGCGCGCTTCTTGAGGCGCATTACGAGAAAACGGGGCTGGACCTGAACGCGGCCCGATTGCGGATGGCGCGGATTCCGGACGTGGCGACCCTGATCGAGAACCCGGTCTCGGCCGCGCCGGGATTCACCCTTGGCAACGTGCATGTCATGGCGGGCGTGCCGCTGGTGTTCCAGGCGATGGTGGCAAGCGTTCTGCCCACTCTGACCGGCGGGGCTCCGCTCATGTCGCAGACCCTGCGCGTGAACCGGGGCGAGGGCGACATCGCGGAAACCCTGTCGCTGCTGGCCGCGGCCTTCGACGATCTGTCCATCGGATGCTACCCGTTTCAGGTGAACGGTGTCTTCGGCGCCAATGTCGTGATTCGCGGCACCGACGGAGCCCGGATCGACGCCGCCGCGACACGCCTTGCCAAGGAGCTTGCGCTTTGACGATCGACTGGGCGCAGGTGGTCGATGGCACCTGGCCTGCCGCTCAGTATGTACGCTGCGGTCCGTTTCTGCTGCGCCGGGGGCAGGGCGGCGGATCGCGCGTGTCGTCGGCCAGCCGGATCGGCGATGTGTCCGTATCCGACATTGACGCCGCCGAGCGGGCGATGCTGGAGATGGGCCAAAAACGGATCTTCTGCCTGCGCCCGGGTGACGAGGTGCTGGATGCAATGCTTGCCGCGCGCGGTTACGAGATTCTCGATCCGGTCAACATCTACTCCTGTCCGGTCGCACAGCTGACGGACACCCCAGTCCCGCGCGTCACCGTCTTTGCCCTGTGGGAGCCGTTGGCCATCATGCGGGAAATCTGGGCCGCTGCGGGGATCGGGCCGGAGCGGCTGGCGGTGATGGACAGGGCCAAGGGCCCAAAGACCGGCCTGCTGATGCGGCACCGGGACAAACCGGGCGGTGCGGGCTTTGTCGCTATTCACGATGGTGTCGCGATGGTGCATGCGCTCGAGATCCTGCCGCATCAGCGGCGGCAGGGGCTGGGCCAACGGGCCATGCGCGGCGCGGCCTTTTGGGCGCTGGACAACGGCGCCCATACCCTTAGCGTGATCTGCACCAAGGCGAATGACGGGGCCAATGGTCTTTACCGCTCTCTCGGAATGCAAAGGGCCGGAGAGTATCACTATCGCCAGATTGTCTGAGGGGAGAGAGACAGACGTGACGAAACAGAAACAGCCCACCGCGCTCGACTTGCCGATGGTGGATCCGCTGCCGCCCGAGACACAGAAGTACTTCGCCATCTGCCAGGAAAAGCTGGGCCTCGTGCCGAATGTCCTCAAGGCGAACGCCTTCGACATCGACAAGCTGAACGCCTTCACGGCGATGTACAACGACCTGATGCTGGCCGATAGCGGGCTTTCCAAGCTGGAGCGCGAGATGATCGCCGTCGTGGTGTCGTCGATCAACAAATGCTTCTATTGCCTGGTGGCGCATGGCGCGGCGGTGCGGCAGTTGTCGGGCGATCCGCAACTGGGCGAGATGCTGGTCATGAACTATCGCGTCGCCCCGTTGGATCAGCGTCAGCGCGCCATGCTGGACTTTGCCGCCAAGATGACGACCGCCAGCGCCGAGATCGAGGAACCCGACCGACAGCGCCTGCGCGACGTCGGGTTCTCAGACCGCGACATCTGGGACATCGCCAATGTGGCTGGGTTCTTCAACATGTCCAATCGCGTGGCCAGTGCAACGGCCATGGTGCCCAATGAAGAGTACCATTCCCAGTTTCGATGATCCGGCCCCTTCTTCTCTGCGCCGCGATTGCGGCGGGTCCGCTTTCGGCCCAGCAGCTTGCGCTGCCCAGTGGCGCCCGGCAGCTGACCGAACGGATCAGCCCCTTCGACAGCTACCAGTTGCCGACCGGTGTGTTCGCGTCGGGACGGGTGCCCTCCCGCACGGTTGAAGGCCGGGTCGAACGCCGCACCTGGCGCATTCAGGCGGGGTCCAGTACGACCTTGCAGATCCTCGCTCCGTTGCGCGAACAGATTGAGGCGCAGGGATTCGAGATCGTGCTGGAGTGCGAGGCGCGGCAGTGCGGCGGTTTCGATTTCCGTTTCGGCACCGAAGTCGTGCCCAATCCCGACATGTACGTGGCGCTCCGCGATTACCGCTTCGTCTCGGCGGTGCGCGGCGACGAGGCGCTCAGCCTGCTGGTCAGCCGCAATCCACCTGATGCCTATGTGCAGATCATCAGCGTTGTCCCCCCCGAGATCGAGGCCGAAGTGCCGTTTGTGGTCTACGAAACCGAGGCCGGGCCCGAGGGGCTGCTGACCGATCTTGGGCTCAACGGGCGCGCGATTCTGGACGACCTCGATTTCGGAACCGGCGACGATACGCTGGGACCGGGGCCGTTCGCTTCACTGCAAACGCTGGCAGGATTGCTGGCCGACGATCCGAACCTGCGTGTCGCATTGGTCGGCCATACCGACGATGTGGGCGCCCTGGACACGAACATCTCGCTCAGCAAACGCCGGGCCGAGGCCGTTCTGGAACGGCTGGTTTCGGCGCATGGTGTTGATCGCGGCCGGCTGGAGGCGCAGGGCGTCGGCTATCTCGCGCCGCTGACTTCCAACCAAACCCCCGAGGGGCGCGAACGAAACCGCCGGGTCGAGGCGGTCTTGCTGGTCAACTGAAATCCGGCAATTGCTTTGCGTGAACGCGCCAATCCTGTCATCCTGAGCATCCGGGAGGGCCAGCCATGCAAAACCGTTCATCGAAACCCGTCGCTCTGATCGTCGGTGTGGGATCGGGCCTGTCGGCATCGTTTGCGCGTGAACTGGCGCGGGCGGGCTACACGTTGCACCTTGTTGCGAGGGATACGTCCGACCTGTCGGACCTCGTCTCGGAGACCCACGCCAAGGTGCACGAGCTTGATGCCACGGACATCGAAGGCGTGGCCGAACTCGTAGCGGGCCTGCCGGGAGAGTTGCGGGTGGCCTGCTACAACCCGTCGTCGCGTCAGCGCGGCCCGATTGCCGATCTTGAGCCCAAGGCCGTTCGCAAGGCCGTCGAAGTCACGGCTTTCGGGGCATTCCTGCTGGGCCAGGCGGCGGCCAGGCGCATGTTGAAACAAGAGATGTCGGACGGCCGTCGGGGGACGATCCTGTTCACCGGCGCTTCTGCGGGCGTCAAGGGATTCCCGATGTCCGCACCTTTTGCCATGGGCAAGTTCGCACAGCGGGGCCTTGCCCAATCCATGGCGCGAGAATTGCATCCCAAGGGTATTCACGTGGTCTGGGTGAACATCGACGGCGCCATTCGCAGCGATCTGCGGTCCGAGCCTTCGGACGCGCCGGACAGCATGCTGAATCCGGATGCCATCGCGCGGGAATACATGCATCTGATCCGTCAGGACAGGTCCACCTGGTCCAACGAACTGGACATCCGGCCCTGGGTCGAGAAATTCTGACCGCGCAACCGGATCGGCAAAGAAAAACCCGCGCCAGAGGCGCGGGTCGCCGAAGTTGCGGGAGAAAGACGATCACCAGTCCATCGGACCTTTTTCGGCGAAGGAGTCTACGAGGAAGTCAATGAAGGCACGCACCTTTGGCTGCGTGAACCGGCCCGGCGGGTATACGGCATAGATGCCCTGCACCTCGTCGGGCAACGAGGGCATGGCGTCTTCCACCAACCCGTTCTTCAGCGAGTCCGCATAAAGATAGCTTGGCAGATATGCGATCCCCAACCCCGATATGGCCGCGTTGAGAAGCGACTGGCCGTCATTCACGCTGAGCCAACCGGCGGTGCGAACCTGCCTTTTTTCTCCCGAAGGCGCGGTCAGTTTCCAGACATTGCCCGAAGACTGGCTGGAATAATGCAACAGCTTGTGCTCGTTCAGGTCGTCGATTTTCTGGGGGCGGCCGTAGCGTTGGATATATTTCGGAGAGGCCACCATGCGTTTGACCGTTTCGGTCAGCTTGCGCGCGCGCAGGGTGCTGTCTTCGAGTTCCCCGATCCGGATCGCCACGTCGAACCCTTCCGAGATCAGTTCAACATAGCGGTTGTTCAGGACCATGTTCACCGTGATGTCCGGATAACTGGCCAGAAAGCTGGAAAGCACCGGTGACAGGTGGTTGACCCCGAAATCGGTCGCCACGCTGATGCGCAACAGCCCGGAGGGGGCCGATTGCATGGATGTGACCAGGGCGTCGGCCTCGCCGGCGTCGTTCAGCACCCGGCGGGCGCGGTCATAGTAGGCCAGCCCGATTTCCGTCGGTGAAACCCGGCGCGTCGTCCGGTTCAAAAGCCGTGCTCCAAGTCGCGCCTCCAGACTGGAAACATGCTTGGAAACCGCCGATTTGGAGATGCCCATCTTCTTGGCGGCATCAGTGAACCCCCCCTGATCCACCACATTGGCAAATGCTTCCATTTCGGTCAGTCGATCCATACCGCAACCCCAACTCTTCATTCTTTGGTTACGTTGTCGCCGCAAATCTGGGCGAGATCACGGCGGCGATGGGATAATATCGGGGATTTCGCAAGGATCGTTCGCCACGCGGAAACCGAAAAACAGCGAAATCCATGTATAATCAAGCTGCGACTCATCGACCTGACAGCAAAAAGTCTTGCAAAGTGATCGCCTTGCGCACAGGCGATTTCAAACAATCGGGAGGGGAATTCATGAGAAGTCTGATCGCAGCCGTAACCGCGTGTCTGATCGCATCTCTGGCTTATGCTGGCGGTGAAACCCCCGCCAGCCCCGATGCAGAAGTCTATTTCGTCAACCTGTCGGACGGGGACACCGTGACATCACCGGTGACGGTGGTGTTCGGCCTCAAGGGCATGGGCGTTGCCCCCGCGGGTACCGAAAAGGAAAATACCGGGCATCATCATTTGCTGATCGACCGGCCCCCGTTTGGCCAGGGCGAGGACGGTGCGGAAGAACTGACATATGGCGTTCCGGCCGATGACAACCACCTGCATTTCGGCGCCGGACAGACTGAAGTGACGCTGGATCTGGCGCCGGGTCCGCATACGTTGCAGTTGGTCCTTGGGGATCATGCGCATGTTCCGCACGCGACACCGGTCATGTCCGAGGTGATAACGATCAACGTGGAATAGGGCAAGCCGCCAAAACACGGTGGAAGCCGTGTGAAAACAACTGCTTGAGCCTTTGTCATTGACAGGCGAAAGGGACGGGTTTGTCGTTCCGTCAAGCGCCGGAAATGTGCCGGGTTCCAAAAACTGGCGCAATGGCCGCGACGATGGAAGTCAGGTTCCGGCGCTCGCCCCGACGGTGAGAACCTTGCCCAAAACGACCGGAGAGAAATGCGCCTTGCCGCCCGTGCCGAAAACGTGCCGCTGCAGTTTCGAGAATGCGTCCAGGTAGTGGGAGTAAGAGGTCAGGTCCACCCCGGCCGGAACGGGCAGCATGTCGCCCAGATTTCCCGAATACCCGCGAACGCTGATTTCCATCTGGGCGCGCGATAGCCCCAGTTGCGCTTCGGCGGCGATGTTCGGTACGGACACCTGCACGTTGCTTTTGAACGTGGTGGCCTCGATCCGCAGTTGCACCGCGACGCCGATTTCGACCTTCTGGCCTTCAATCTCACCGGTTGTGAACATCTTGGCTTCCTGGACCACACCGACCGAGCTGCCTTCGGCACCACCCTGGAACAGGCCGGAAAACCAGTTCAGCTTGCCTTTGGCATCGCGCACATAGGCCACCGAACTGACAAAGTGCTGATCGAGCGTCACCGCCGGAGGCGCTGCCGGCGCGGCCGTTTCCAGACCTTCTTCGCTGCCATGCATCGGGTCCAACACACGGAATCGGTATTCCGAAAGAGCTTCGTCGCTGTCCAGCAAGGGGACATAGGTAAGGGCATCGGCCATGTCATTCAGTCCAAATCCGGTTCAATTAATGCCTCAGCCTACCACTTTTGCGCGATCTCCCCAAATCCGATCACAGCGCCGCCGCCAGCCGTGTGCCCTGGTTGATCGCCCGCTTGGCGTCCAGTTCGGCGGCCACGTCGGCACCGCCGATCACATGCGGGGTGATCCCGCGTTCGATCAGTGCGTCAGCCAGGCTGCGCTCGGGCACCTGTCCGGCGCACAACACGATCGTATCCGCCTGGATCACGGTTGGGTCGGCGCGCTCTTCGCCGAAGGAAACATGTAGGCCTTCATCGTCGATCCGCTCGTAATTCACGCCGCCAACAAAGTTGACTTCCTTCATCTTCAGCGTCGCGCGGTGGATCCAGCCGGTGGTCTTACCCAGCCCCTTGCCATGCGCTTGTTTCTTGCGCTGCAGCAGCGTGACCTGCCGCTTTGGCGCCTCTGGCTGCGGGCCTTCGGGCGCGAGGCCCGAGCGGTGCTGCTCGGGGTCGGCGACGCCCCATTCCTTCATCCAAAGGGGCAGGTCGGTGGTGGGCGAATGGCCCTCCTCCAGCAGGTATTCCGACACGTCGAAGCCGATGCCGCCCGCGCCGACCACGGCGACGGACTTGCCCACGGGCGCCTTGCTGCGCAGCACGTCGATATAGCTCAGGACGTTGTCGCGGTCCTGTCCAGGGATCTGCGGGTCGCGCGGGTTGACGCCGGTGGCGATCACCACCTCGTCGAACCCGGCCAGATCGTCGGCGCCGACCGTGCGGCCCAGTTCGACCTTGACGCCCAGATCGTCCAGCATGGTGCGATACCAGTCCACCAAGCCCCAGAACTCTTCCTTGCCCGGCACCTGCTTGGCCATGTTCAACTGCCCGCCGATCTCGTCGGCCTTGTCGAACACGGTCACGTCGTGGCCCCGCTCCGCCGCGGTCATCGCCGTGGACAGGCCCGCCGGACCTGCGCCCACGACGGCCACGCGCTTGGGCGTGGCGGCCTTTTCGATCACCAGCTCGGTTTCATGGCAGGCGCGCGGGTTCACGAGGCAGGATGTCAGCTTGCCGCTGAACGTGTGGTCCAGGCAGGCCTGGTTGCAGGCGATGCAGGGCGCGATCTTGGCGGACTCGCCGGCCATGGCCTTGGCCACGAAATCCGCATCCGCCAGCATCGGCCGCGCCAGCGAGACCATGTCGGCGCAGCCCTCGGCCAGCACCTGCTCGGCCACTTCCGGCGTGTTGATCCGGTTCGAGGTGATGACCGGAATCCCCACCTTGCCCATCAGCTTCTTCGTCACCCATGCGAAAGCCGCCCGCGGGACGCTGGTGGCGATGGTCGGAATCCGCGCCTCGTGCCAGCCGATGCCGGTGTTGATGATCGTGGCCCCGGCCTTTTCGACCGCTTGCGCCAGCTGCACCACCTCTTCATGAGTCGAGCCATTGGGCACCAGGTCGATCATCGAAAGCCGGTAGATGATGATGAAATCGGTCCCCACCGCCGCGCGGGTGCGGCGCACCACCTCGATGGCTAAACGCATCCGGTTCTCATAGGACCCGCCCCAGCGGTCGGTGCGCTTGTTGGTGTGGGTCACCAGGAACTGGTTGATGAAATACCCCTCGCTCCCCATGATCTCGACCCCGTCATAGCCCGCCTTCCGGGCCAGCACGGCGGCGTTCACGATATCGCTGATCTGCTTCTCGATCCCTTCCTCGTCCAACTCGGTCGGCGGGAAGGGCGAAATGGGCGATTTGACCGGGCTGGGCGCCACGCATTTCGGACCATAGGCATAGCGGCCCGCATGCAGGATCTGCATGGCGATCTTGCCACCCGCCTGATGCACCCGGTCGGTGACGATCGAATGGTTCGCCACGTCCTTGTCGCTGGTCATCATCGCCGCCCCCGGCAGGACCGAGCCTTCGAGGTTCGGCCCGATGCCGCCCGTGACCATCAGCGCCACGTCGCCACGCGCGCGGGCGGCATAGAACTCGGCCACCCGGTTCCAGTCGCCGGTTTCCTCAAGCCCGGTATGCATCGAGCCCATCAGCACGCGGTTCTTCAACGTGGTAAAGCCCAGATCCAGCGGGGCCAGCAGGTTCGGGTACGCAGTCATCGAAAACTCTCCCTCACGGTTCGGGCCGAAGATTTATGCGCACGTCAATGTTGTCACGCGAAACCTAACGTCACCCCCTTTGCTGACGCGGCGGCGCTTGCTAGACGGGGATCATCACCGCAAGAGGCCGCAAATGACCCCGGACCAGATCGCCAAACTGCCCTATCGCCCCTGTGTCGGCGTGATGCTGATGAATGCCGAGGGAAAAATCTTCGTCGGCCAGCGCAACGACCGGTTCGAGGACGCCTGGCAAATGCCCCAAGGCGGCGTGGACAAGGGCGAAGACCCGCGCGAGGCGGCGCTGCGCGAGTTGCGGGAGGAAACGGGCGTCAAACCGGAACTCGTCGAAGTCGTCGCCGAAACCGACGGCTGGCTGCCCTATGACCTGCCGCACGACATCGTGCCCAAGATCTGGAAGGGCCGCTATCGCGGGCAGGAGCAGAAATGGTTCCTGCTGCGGTTTCTGGGGACAGACGACCAGATCGACATCGAGACCGACCACCCGGAATTCACCCGCTGGAAATGGCAGGACCCGGAGCAGTTGATCGAGGACATCGTGCCGTTCAAGCGGGACGTCTATGAGCGGGTGATGGAGGCGTTTCGGGGGTATTTGGGGTGAGGGTTGAAGCTAATTTGAGTCGAAACGAACCTCAAAGCTAGTGCTTGCGGCACGAAACCCGTTGGGAAGTTTTGGGAGTTCTCGTAAAGTTCAATGTGCCGCTCGTCGTTGTGCAATGTTGTTGTGCCTAAATAGTACGGAGATTATTGTAATCGCGGCGTCGCGAATTGAAACGTCTAGTGAAGTTGGCAGACAATCTTTGGAGGTCAAGTTGCCCGTCCCAGTCGCGCTCCTGGCGGGAGCATTCGGTCAAGCAGTAATTCAGGTAGCGACAAAGCCTTGGCCGTGGATAGCTATTGTGGGCCTATTTGCGGTGGGAAAGTTCGACTTTGGTGTTTTTGCAGACGAGGTGCAAAGAATAGTTTGGGGACTTTGGCCTTTCGTAATTCTGGTCATTTTCGCTTGGATAGCGATTGCATCTATTAAGATCTACATTACACAGCTCAACAGAGAAACTCGGCCGCCCAAGTGAAAAAAAGGGATGTGAAATTCTTACACCGAATACTGGTTTTATCAGTCGTCGGGATAGTGACCGGTATCGGCGTTGTTGTTGTGAAGGCCAGTGCAGAAATGGAAAAAGTGGTGGCATCATCAACGTATAGAGATGCGCTGCTAGTCCTTGCACCGCTCGGTGGGCTTCTTCTGACAGGTTATGGTCTGACACATCGAACATTTTCCTCGCGAGGCTTGGTTTCAGAGGTCTTTGTGGTGCTCGGGGCGTATTGTCTCTTTTTATCGGTGGCCGCCCCACATTTCAAATTGAGAGAAATCCCAGTGGGTCACGAATGTAGATTTTGGCAATTTGGGTGTACGGCTTCGGAACAAGTTCCAGATTTTAGGCTGACAATTCTGTTTCTTTTTCTTGCAATTTCTGCCTATGGCTACAGCCTTTTTCGAGAGCGAATTTTTTTGCGCGGCTAAGCAGTCAGCGCGCTAGAGATTGATTTCCTCAACTTCGAACTCTCGTTGGACTCTGGCTCCGCAACTTGGTTGTCCCCCGCATTCCATCTTTCCCACAAAACACCCCCCCTCAAACCAACCCTTCCTCCCTCAACAACTCCAACACGTTGGTATCCGGACGCGGACCGATATGACTGATCACCTCGCGGGCGCAGACGTTGCCGATGCGGGCGCAAGTTTCAAGGTCGCGGCCCGTCGCCATGCCGAACAGGAACCCGGCGGCGAACTGGTCGCCCGCGCCGGTGGCGTCCACCGGCACAACCTTTTCCACCGGAACGTCGATGCGGCCGCCGCCGTTCAGAACCGTCACCCCGTCGCCCGAACGGGTGCAGACCACCAGCGGGCAGATCGCCGCCGTGCGCCGCATCGCGTGTTCCAGGTCGTCGGTCTCGAACAGCGATCGGATCTCGGCCTCGTTGCCGATCACGAAATCCAGTTCGTTTTCGATCAGCGACAGGAAATCCGCCCGGTGCCGCTCGACGCAGAAGGGATCGGAGATGGCGATGCCGGTCTTGCCTCCGCCCTCGCGACAGTCGCGGGCGGCCTCCAGAAAGGCTGATTTCCCCTTGTCCTTGTCGAACAGGTAGCCTTCGAGGAACATGATCTGGCTGTTGCCCGCCACCTCTTTCGGCACGTCGGCGGAACTGAGTTCGGACGAGATGCCCAGGTAGGTGTTCATCGACCGCTCTCCATCGGGCGAGACGAAGATCATCGAGCGCGAGGTCGGCAACTCGCCGCCCGGCACCGGCGGGTTCACGAAATCCACCCCGTCCTCGTTCATCGCATCGGCATAGAAGCGCCCCAGCGCATCGTCGTGCACGCGCCCGATGAACGCGGCCTCAAGCCCCAGCGCCCCTGCGCCGGCAATCGTGTTGGCAACCGAACCGCCTGGCGTCTGCACCCGGTCGTCCATCGCGGCATAGAGCACTTCGCCCCGCTCGCGTTCGATCAGTTGCATGATGCCTTTTTCTATTCCCATGATTTCCAGGAAACTGTCGTCGGCATGGCTGATCACGTCCACGACGGCGTTTCCGATGCCGACGATCTGATAGGTCTTCATAGGTTCTTGTCCTCGAATTGACATAAATCGCGAATGATGCAGGTGCCGCACAAGGGTTTGCGCGCCTTGCAGTGATACCGGCCGTGCAGGATCAGCCAGTGATGGGCGTGCAGCTGGAAATCGGCCGGAACGTTGTCTTCGATGGCGCGCTCGACCGCATCGACATCCTTGCCGGGGCAGATCCCCGTCCGGTTGCCGACGCGAAAAATGTGGGTGTCTACCGCCTGTGCCGGGTGTCGCCACCACATGTTCAGAACAACATTGGCGGTCTTGCGGCCAACGCCGGGCAGCGATTGCAGCGCGGCGCGGGAATTGGGCACCTCGCCGCCATAGTCCTCGACCAGAATGCGCGACAGCTTGATGACGTTCTTGGCCTTGTTCCGGTAGAGGCCGATCGACTTGATGTGTTCGATCAGGCCCTCTTCGCCCAGATCCAGCATCTTTTGCGGCGTGTCTGCGACCTTGAAAAGGTCGCGCGTCGCCTTGTTCACGCCTGCATCCGTGGCCTGGGCCGACAGGGCGACGGCCACCACCAACGTATAGGCATTCACATGTTCCAGCTCACCCTTGGGTTCAGGATTCGCTTCCCGAAACCGGGTGAAGATCTCGCGGATCGTGTGATAGTCGAGTTGCTTTGCCATCCGGGCCTTAATGCCTTGGGACGCGGTGGCCCGCAATTGAAATCCGAGCGCCATTCCGCCGCGCCGCCGGGACTGTGCATGCAGGGTGACACCGGCATGCGGGGCCGGCGTCAGACGACCGCGACGCCCTGTGCTTCAAGATGTTTTTCGATCCGGTCCCAACGCTCGGCATCGGCGGCCAGAACGGCGCGGCGGTCGATTTTCACGTCGAAGCCCCGGTTCAATGCGCCAAGCGCCGTGGTCTTGACGCAGTGGCAGCCATCGAGGCCGCAGAGAACCAGCGAACCGATCCGATTCTGCGCAAGAAACGCCTCGAAGGCTTTCGAGGAAAACGCGTCGGACAGGGGTTTCTCGAAATCGGCCGTGGCCGCGATGTCCAGTCGCGGGTCCAGCTTCAATCCGCGCGAGTCCCGATTGCCGAGGCCGCGATTGAACCATCCGTTGAGCGTATTGGCCAGGCATCCCTGAAAAACCTGCCGGACCACGATCACCGGATCGCCACGCTGCTCGGCCTCGGCAACCAATGCCCGGATCCTGGCGAACACCTGGTTCAGTTCCGCGCCGTCCCAGCGATGGCCGCCGTTTCGCCCGGTGAAATCCTCTTGCATGTCGATCACGACAAGGGCGCGACCGGTTCTGGTGTTCCGGTCGATGCAACGGCCGCGTGTCGGCACCGTCGCTTTTCGAATGCCATGGAGGAGATAGGCAACGATACCCGATGTAACGATGAGCAGAATCCAGAATGCGGTCATGTCAGCCCTTTCCGGCCTCTCCGGCAAAGAACCCGGTCAGCGCCAATTGAACCTTGTGATGCGCCGTGATCTCGGCCTCGGTGAATTGCCCCGCGATTTCGGCAACGCGCGCGGTTTCGGCGTCGCGGATCGCTTCGATCACGGCCGCGCCCTTGCGGGTCAGCCAGTAGCAGGGCGACCTGGCGTGATCGGGATTGGAACGCGCATCGACAAGACCGGCCTGAAGAACCTCCTTGAGGATGCGGGAAACGAACTGGCGTTTCAGATGCAGTGCCGCGCCGAGCTGCGGCGCGGTGGATCCGGGTGACAGGTGCAGCCCTTCCAGTATCGCGCGCTGACCCACCGTGATCCCGTATGGTGCGGTACCGCGTTCGACGGCAGCGGTGATGTTGCGCAGCAACGGGCGCGTGGCTTGAATGGCTTCGTACAACAGGTCGGTCTTCTCGGTCATGTGGCCACGGTAGGACTCCTAGGATGATTCGTCAACTAAGTTGACAAAACATGCGCAGGAAACGGGTCGATGGGGCGGGTGAACCGGGATAGGGTAGTGCACGGATCGAGAGGTGAGTCATGAATGTCCAGAACACCGAAAACGGTTATCACTACGGGGTCATGCGCCGGGCGATCGAACTGATCGACCAGGGCGGCGAAAACCTGTCGCTGGATGAACTGGCCCGTCATATGAACATGAGCCCGGCCCATTTCCAGCGGCTTTTTTCACGCTGGACCGGCGTTTCACCGAAGCGCTATCAGCAGTACCTGACTCTGGGCCACGCCAAGGCTCTCTTGCGCGAGCGATTCACCACTTTGGAAACCGCTCACAACGTCGGATTGTCCGGCAGCGGCCGGCTGCACGATCTGTTCATCCGGTGGGAGGCGATGAGCCCCGGCGACTACGCGCGCAAGGGCGAAGGTTTGGAGATTTTCTGGGGCTGGTTCGAAAGCCCGTTCGGCCCGGCGCTGGTCATGGCCACGGCCAAGGGCATTTGCGGCATCGCGTTCAGCGCCGAAACCGGAGAGGAGGCCGCGATGGACGACATGCTGTCGCGCTGGCCCAAGGCCGTTTTCGTTGAGGATCCGATGCGTTTGCGTCCCTGGGTCTTGAGCGCCTTCGGCGCGGCCGGCGACAGGCTGGAGCCGACGCCGCTCTATCTGATCGGAGCTCCTCTGCAGATCAAGGTCTGGGAGGCTTTGCTGCACATACCGTCAGGGCATGTGACCACCTATTCCGAGATCGCTCATTCCATCGGATCGCCACGGGCCGTGCGCGCCGTGGGCACCGCTGTGGGGCGCAACCCGATCAGCTGGCTGATCCCCTGCCACCGCGCCCTGCGGAAATCCGGTGGACTGGGCGGCTACCACTGGGGCCTGCCTGTCAAGCGCGCCATTTTGGCCTATGAAAGCGCACGGGCCGAGGCATGAACCTCGGAACCCCGGCGCGGGTTCGGGGATGCGGTGCCAAGGGCGCGGCTTGATTGGGCAAGGATTTGCCGATCTCACCGATTTGTTGCTTGTGGTTGCTTTTGCTTGCCGTGCTATGCTGGGCGCAATCAAACAGACCCGACAAACGGGTATCTGAGCAGAAGGTGATTCCATGACGATTTCAAAGTTTGCTCTGGCGACGAGCGTTTGCGCGGCATTGGGTCTGAGCGCCTGTACCGATCCGGGCACATTGACGGCCCCGGGCGATCCGAACCAGAACGCAAAGGGCGGCGCGCTCATCGGTGGGCTCTTGGGCGCGGGCGTCGGTGCCCTGGCCAACGACTCGGACCCGGGACTTGGCGCGCTGGCCGGCGCTGCCATCGGGGCCGCCGCGGGCGGCGCCATCGGCAACCAACTGGACCGTCAGGCGGCGGAGCTGCGTCAGCAACTGGCCAATGACGGAATCACCGTCGTCAATGCCGGCGACAGGCTGATCGTCACGGTTCCCAACGACATCACATTCGACACGGACAGCGCCACGGTGCGCCCCGCCTTGCGGGCGGATCTGGTGAAAGTCGGTCAGAACCTGGTCAACTACCCGAAATCTAACGTGCAGATCATCGGCCATACCGACAGCGATGGCGATGCCGCCTACAACCTGCGTCTGTCCGAGCGCCGCGCCAACGCCGTTGCCGACATCCTGCAGGCGAACGGTGTGAGCTATGCGCGGATCACCACCATCGGCCAGGGTGAAAACAATCCGATCGCCTCGAACCTGACGCCGCAGGGCAAGGCGCAGAACCGTCGGGTCGAAATCGTCGTCGTGCCCAGCGGCAACGCCTGACCTGGTTTTGGACCAGCCATCGGACAGGGCCGCGAGTCGCGGCCCTTTTTGGTATCCGCACAGTGACTGCGCGTCACTCGGGGTTTGGTCTGCGCGCAGGGCGGGCTAGGTATCGGCAAACGAACACAGTGGAGCATCCAGAATGACCCATCCGATTCTCCTGGGCCTGTCCGGTTCCTTGCGGCAGGGCGCGACGAACCGCAAGCTGATGCGCGAGGCGGCGCGGCTGTTTGATCCGGGCACGTTCATCGAGGCCGATCTGGATCTGCCGCTTTACCACGGCGACAGGGAAGAGGCCGAAGGCATTCCCGACAAGGTGCAATTGCTGGCCGATCAGATCGCCGCGGCCGACGCGGTGGTCATCTCGACGCCGGAATACAACAAGGGGCCTTCAGGGGTTCTGAAGAACGCGCTGGATTGGGTCAGCCGGACCAAGGGCAACCCGTGGCAGGACAAACCAGTTGCCGTCATGTCCGCCGCCGCGGGTCGCGCAGGCGGTGAGCGCGCCCAGATGATCCTGCGTTCTTTCATGGTGCCGTTCCAGACGCGGCTGTTGCAGGGGCCCGAGATACACCTTGCCGGAAGCTCGAAAGAGTTCGACGAGACCGGCAGGCTGATCAGCGAACGGTACGAGAGCTCGCTGCGCCTCCTGATGCAGAAACTGCGTGCCGAAGCCGGGTACTGAAGCACCGCCGCTTGCTCTGGCCGGCCGGGCTGCTAGTCTCGCCGGCATGAAGGATGATGGCCCCGTCGAAACCCGGCAAGACGTGAT